>NZ_LOVS01000212.1:0-2758 GCF_001523835.1 Burkholderia sp. ABCPW 14
CGAGGCCCGCCGAATCGCCCGTGAGCGCCGGATCGTAGCCGACCCACACCTCGCGATGACCGAACGGCCGCAGCAGCAGCGGCGAGAAGTCGTCCGCCCATTCTTCCCACGAGTCGACCATGCAGCGCTGCAGGTCCGACAGCTTGAACACCGACAGCGAATCGTCGATGAACTGGCACATGAGCAGATTCGCGAAGGCGAACGTGCTCGCATCGACGTTCCGCCCGCACCGCTGGCTGTCGCGGCACGCATTCGAGCGGTGGGCGCTCGATTTCCTGACGTTCGGCAACGGCTACCTGGAACGCCGCCGGAACGTGTTCGGCGGCACGCTGCGGCTCGAGCCCGCGCTCGCGAAGTACGTACGGCGCAAGGCGGATTTCAGCGGCTTCGTGTATGTGAACGGCTGGCAGGACCGGCACGAGTTCGCGCCCGACAGCGTGTTCCAGCTCGTGCGGCCGGACATCAACCAGGAGGTGTACGGCCTACCCGAGTACCTGAGCTCGCTGCACTCGGCCTGGCTGAACGAATCGTCGACGCTGTTCCGGCGCAAGTACTACGAGAACGGCAGCCATGCCGGCTTCATCCTCTACATGACGGACGCCGCGCAGAAGCAGGACGACGTCGACAACATGCGAGACGCGTTGAAGAACGCGAAGGGGCCGGGCAACTTCCGCAACGTGTTCATGTACGCGCCGGGCGGGAAGAAGGACGGCATCCAGCTCATCCCCGTGTCCGAGGTCGCCGCGAAGGACGAGTTCTTCAACATCAAAAACGTGACGCGCGACGACCTGCTCGCCGCGCATCGCGTGCCGCCGCAGTTGCTCGGCATCGTGCCGAGCAACTCGGGCGGGTTCGGCACGCCGGACACCGCCGCGCGCGTGTTCGGGCGCAACGAAATCAAGCCGCTGCAGGCTCGCTTCGCCGAGCTGAACGACTGGCTCGGCGAGGAGGTCGTGACGTTCGACGATTACGAGATTCCGCCGGCGCCGGTCGCGGCATAGCGCATTGACCGCGTGCGGACGCGTGCGAGCCCCGATGCCGGCCGGCTCATACGGATAAAAGTATGTACAAATATTCGTTGCAACAGGGTGTTTTTGTACATACAATAATGGCTATGGAACTTGAATTCGATCCCAACAAACGCGACAAGACACTGACCGAGCGGGGGCTGGATTTCGCGCGTGCCGTGGAGGTGTTCGCCGGGCACCACTTCACATTGGAGGATACGCGGGAGGATTACGTGGAATCGCGTTACATCACGGTCGGCACGCTGGACGGCCGCATGATCGTGATGGTTTGGACGCCTCGCGGCGAGGCTCGCCGCATTATCAGCATGAGGAAAGCAAATGACCGTGAGCAAGCGAGCTACGCACACCAATTGGGTTGATCCGGACGACGCGCCGGAGCTGACCGACGAATTTTTCGAACGGGCGGACGAGTACGTCGGCGACCGCTTGGTCCGCCGCGGACCGGGCCGGCCGCTCGGCAGTCACAAAACCGCGACGACGATCCGGCTCGACGACGACGTGCTCGACGCGTTCAAAGCGACGGGCCGAGGCTGGCAAACGCGGGTGAATGCCGTGTTGAAGGAGTGGCTCAAGACGCACAAAACAGCGTAACGAATCGCATCGGCCAAAGGCAGGGCCGCGCACCGGGCAACCGGGCGCGGCCCTTTTTTGCGTCTGGAGAACGCGAACCGCAGAGCGACTCGGTGGGACGGCGCGCGGCGTGTCCCGTCGCTGTCCCATCTGTGTCCCGACTAGCGTCCCGTTGTCCCATCTAGCGTCCCATCGTCCCGATTGCTGTTGCCGCGAGGCTGCGAAAGCGGTATGGGGCGATTCCGACGGCGCGATTAGAGGGCCTACAGCGGCTTGGCGCTGGCAGGGTGGCCGCGTTCCGGCCGCGCGCCGCGAGCGGCTCCACGAGGCCGTGACGCGGCCGGACGGGGTATTTGAGGGTCCGGCCCGCCTGCGCACCGGCGGTCACTGCGGCGGCTTTTGCGCGGTCCCCTCCTCGCCTGCGCGCTTCGCTTGACAGGCTGGTTTTAATGCACCCGGCTACAAGGCTCGGCGGCCCTTGTAGTGCGGGGTTCCGGGCGTTTTCCAGTGCGAGGAAATCATGCGTTTTGATGCGCGACGATGCGAATTGATGCGTCGACGCGCGCAGTTGTAGCCCGCCCTACCTGCCCGCAAAAATGAACGGTTTTTATGCAGACACGCACCGAGCGCTCGGGGCCGCCTGGCGCGGGCCGCGCGGCGATCGGGAGGGCGACTTCGTTATGCAGTTTTATGCGCCCTGGTTATGCAGACTCGGCACAGCAAGATATTCGGGCAACGCTCACTTAGCCGGCTTCAGCATGTCGCGACGCTCGATGGCTTCTCTTTTGCCCGGAGGAAGTTTTTCATAAAGACTATCTATTTCACGTGGGTGCGTGATCATCTGTTCGGCGACAAGATTTATCAACGCCAGAAGCTTTGTCGCAGTCTCAACGTCATCCCGGACATCAAGTTCGCCAGGATGCACACTTTCATTTCCCACCACGCGCACGATATCCAGCGCCCGTTGAATCTTTGGACTGAGGCCTTTCTTAACGAGCGAAGCAATGTCGGAATCGATATTTTTGCCGGCTTCTGTTGATGGCGATGTAAAACCGCACTTAAACGGCGGCGCAATGCTGAGTAATTCGCTCAAGTACGAAGGGGCCCATCGAGGGCCCCTTTGACGTGATGCGTTGGCGTCGTCGTTCAGAATGGCGGGT
>NZ_LOVS01000213.1:0-120876 GCF_001523835.1 Burkholderia sp. ABCPW 14
CCTAGATCATCTTCCCGCACCCTCGGTCGACTAACCCGCCAACCGTCTCGCCCCGAGCACCGGAACTTCCCATCTCCCCCTTTCGCGCTACGTTTCCGTTACCGCGAAAGAGGCGTGATTCTAGGCACCATTCCGCTTTCGCGCAAGTCCTTTTCCGAAAGAAATTTACCCCCCCGTTCCGAGCGCGCGAAGCGGCTCGGAACGGGGGGGCGCGCATGTCCGCCCGAGCGCCCTCTCCATATAGGGAAACGGGAGGCTGCCGCTATTTGACGGTGCGCTCGACCGCGCGCATGTAGTAATCCAGGTCCGGCGTCGGCTTGCCGGCCACCTTCGCGAGATCGTCCCAACGGCGCAGGCGGATCGCGTCTACCGCGTATGGGCGCAGCAGGAAGGCGCCGGCTTCGGCACCGGAGAAGATGCCGCCCTGCAAACGCAAGCTGCGCACCGAGTCCGCGGACAGGCGCTCACAGTACGACGCATCGATCGCGCAGAGGCAGCGCTTCGCGTCGACGTGCAGACGGATCGGCTCCAGCACCGCGTCCGGAAACAGCGGCCGCAGGAACGGCAGCACGTAATACTGATGCAGGTCGTCGATGCCGTGCGCGGTCGGCGTTTCACCCCGGCGGTTCAGCAGGTGGCCCAAGTCGTGCAGCAGCGCCGCCGCGATCAGCGCGTCGCCCGCGCCCGCCTCCTCCGCAAGCTGCGCGCTCTGCAGCGCGTGCTCGCGCTGCGTCACCGGTTCGCCGCTGTATCCGATGTCGCCATGGCGATCGAACAGCGCGCGAATGTCGTCGAGCGTCAGCGCCATGCCGTCATGCCCACGGCAAAGAGAACGTCTTCAGGTTCGTGAAGCTCTTCATCGCCTCCTGCACCCCTTCCTTGTAGCCCAAGCCCGAATCCTTGATCCCGCCGAACGGCGTCAGTTCGAGCCGGTAGCCCGGCACTTCCCACACGTTCACCGTGCCGACGTTCAGCTCGTTGACGAAGCGCACGATCGCGTCCGCGCGGTCCGTGCACACGCCCGACGACAAACCGAACGCCGTGCCGTTGCCGATCCGGATCGCATCGTCGATCGTGTCGAACGCGATGATCGGCGACACCGGCCCGAACGTCTCTTCGCGCACGAGCGTCATCGACGCGTCGACGCGGTCGAGCACCGTCGGCGCATAGAGCGCGCCGCGCCGCTCGTTGCCCGTCAGCAGGCGCGCGCCCTGCGACACCGCCTCGTCGACGCGCGCTTCGAACAGCGCGGCCGCCGCTTCGTCGATCACCGTGCCCATCCGGTTCGCCGGATCGAACGGATCGCCGTACGACCATGCGCGCGTCTTCTCGACGAGCAGCTCCGTGAAGCGCGGCGCGACGCCCTTCTGGACGAGGATTCGCTTCACCGCCGTGCAGCGCTGCCCCGAGTTCCTGTATGAGCCCTGCGCGGCGAGCGTCGCCGCGCGTTCGAGGTCCGCGTCGTCGAGCACGATCAGCGGATCGTTGCCGCCCAGCTCGAGCACGATGCGCCGGTAGCCCGCCTTCGCCGCGATGTACTTGCCGATCGCGACGCCGCCCGTGAACGTGATCAGCGTCGCGCACGGATGCGTCAGCAGTTCGTCGGCGATCTCGCGCGGATCGCCCGTCAGCACCTGCAGCATCGGCTCGGGCAATCCCGCTTCGTACAGCACGTCGGCAAGGTACAGCGCCGACAGCGGCACCTTTTCCGACGGCTTCACGATCACGCGGTTGTTCGTCGCGATCGCGGGCGCGATCTTGTGCGCGACCTGGTTCATCGGATGATTGAACGGCGTGATCGCGACGATCACGCCGTCGAGCGGCTGCCGCTGCGAGAACACGCGGCGCGACGTGCCGTGCGGCGTCAGATCGCACGAGAAGCTCTGCGCGTCGTCGCGCAGCGCCTCGATCGACGCGAACTTGAACACGTCCGCCACGCGGCCGATCTCGTAGCGCGAGTCCTGCTTCGACAGGCCCGATTCGAGCGAGATCAGCGTCGACGCTTGTTCCGCGCACGCGCGCAGGCGCGCCGCCGCCCGCTCCAGGATCTGCGAGCGCTCGTAGCGCGACAGCGTCGGCCGGTATGCGGCCGCGTAGTCGAATGCGCGCCGCACGTCGTCGACCGACGCGAGCGGCACCTCGCCGACGCGCATCCCCGAATACGGATCGAACACGTCGAGCGTGCGCGCGCGCGCCGCCCGCTCGCCGCACCAGCGCAGCGTCTCGCGGCGAAACGCGGGGTGATCGCGAAGCAGCGTCAGCGTCATCGCGCGGCCCGGTTCAGCGCGAGATCGAACAGATCGAAGTTGCGCAGCCGGCGGCCCGGCTCGACGCCTTCGATCCGGCGGTTGAACAACAGCGGCACGCGCTGCTCGGACAAGCCGCCGTGCGAACGCAGCGGCACCGTCAAACCGGACAGGTCGTGCTCGCTCGTGCGCGTGCCGAGCGCGACGTCGCGCCGGCTCACGACGACGACGTCGCCGATCCGGTCGGCCGGCAGCTCGAAGCGCTCGGCGGCCGTCGCGTTGTCGAGCGCGAGCTCGATGCCGTCGCGTTCGCGCAGGCGGCCGATGACCGCCGCCGCGTCGACGCCGTCCGCGAGATAGATCGTCGCGAACGAGCCGAGCGCGCCGTGATGGACGACGTACGGATCGGTGATCGGCAGGATCACGCGCGCGCGGCGCGGCCCGAGCCACGCGTCGAGCGCGTCCTGCAGATAAACGACGTTCGGCTCGCCCGTGCGCGGATCGTGCTTCGCGTTCATCCCGTGGTCCGCGGTCACGCCGATCACCCAGCCGAGCGCGTCGAGCGCGGCGAGGTAGCGGTCCATCATCGCGTAGAACGCGTTCGCGCCGTCGCTGCCCGGCGCGCACTTGTGCTGCACGTAATCAGTCGTCGACAGATACATCAGGTCCGCGCGCCGGTTCTGCGCGAGCCGCACGCCCGCCGCGAGCACGAATTCCGACAGCGCGGCGCTGTAGACGTCCGGCGACGGCAGGCCGACGAAGTCGAGCACGTCGGCAATGCCGTTCTCGCCGAGGTTCGCCTGGTTCGCCTTCTCCGCCGAGAAGCACACGCCGCGCATCCGCCAGCCGAGCAGCCGGCGCAGCTTGTCCTTCGCCGTCACGACCGCGACCCGCGCGCCCGCGTCCGCCGCGGCGGCAAGCAGCGTGCCCGCGCGCAGGTATGCGGGATCGTTCATCATCACTGCGGCGCCCGCGCCGTCCTGCGCGTCCGGATCCCAGAAAAAGTTGCCGCAGATGCCGTGCACCGACGGCGGCGCGCCACACACGATCGACAGGTTGTTCGGGTTCGTGAACGACGGGATCACGCAATCGGCGTCGAACGCCGAGCCTTCGCGCAACATGCGCGCGATGAACGGTGCAACGCCCGCGTTCGCGGCTTCTTCGAGGTAATCGTATTCGCAGCCGTCGACGCACACGGCGACGGTCGGCTCGGTCGGCATCCGGTAGACGCGGCCGTTGACTTCGATGGATCGATTCATGATGTTCGCCGTTGGGGCCTTTCGTTCATGGTACGCGCGCACCGCGCGCCGGCCCGCCGCTCATCGCTTCGGCCGCGGCGCGCGCGCCGCGATCGCGACGAGCGCGACGAGCGACGCGCCGAGCAGCAGCAGCGACAGCGCCGACGCGGGCAGGTAGTAGCCGCGCTCGACGTCGCCGATCACGACGATCGGCACGGTCGCGAAGCCGGGCGGGTAGACCGTCAGCGTCGCGCCGAGCTCGCCGAGCGACAGCGCGAAGCCGAGCGCGAGGCTCGCGCGGATCGCCGGCACGAGCTGCGGCAGCAGCACGCGACGCAACACCATCGCGGGCGGCGCGCCGAGGCTCGCCGCCGCCTCGCGCAGCACGGTCAGCTCCGGGCGCAGCGCGGCGGCCGCGCACCGGTAGCAGAACGGCAGCACGAGCGCGAGCTGCACGAGCACGACGATCGCGGGCGAGCTCGACAGATCGACGGGCTTCGCGTGATACGCGATCAGCACCGCGAGCCCGAGCACGACGCTCGGCACGCCGTTCGGCAGCATCACGAGCGCGTCGACGAGTGCGCCGACGCCGCGCCGGCTGCGCCCTTCGAGCGCGAGCGCCAGCGCGATCCCGAGCGCCGTGCCGAGCGCGGCGACGCCGAGCCCGATCTCGAGGCTCGCGGCGAGCGCGTCGAATTCGGGCCGCCCGAGGCGCTCGAACCAGCGCAGGCTGTAGCCGGCGGGCAGGATCGTGCCCGACCAGTGCTCGGCGACGCTCGACAGCGCGACGACGATGACAGGCAGCACGAACAGCCAGCAGCAGACGACGGCCGTCAGCACGACGAGCGCGCGCGACGCGTAGCGCGCCGCCGTATCGGTCCAGCGCAGCTCGCGGCGCGGCACCGCGACGCCGCGCGTCGACAGGTCAGCGGACATCGCGCCCTCCTTCGCTCGCGCGCCGGCTCATCCGCCGGTACAGCGCGTAGAGCGTCAGCGACATCGCGAGCATCACGACCGCGCCCGCGGCCGCGGCCGGCAGGTCGAGATCGACGGTCGCGCTGCCGTAGATCGCGATAGGCAATGTGACCCGCTTCGCGCTGCCGAGCACGAGCAGGATGCCGAATTCGTTCAGCGTCAGCAGGAAGCACAGGATCACGCCCGCGGCGATGCCCGGCCACGCGAGCGGCAGCACGACGCGCCGCGCGAGCATCCAGCCGTTCGCGCCGAGGCTCGACGCCGCTTCGACGAGCCGCGGATCGAGCGTCGCGAACGACGCGAGCGTCGGCCGCACGACGAACGGCGTGTAGAACACCGTCTGCGCGAGAATCACGCCGCCCGTGCCGAACAGGAAGTCGAGCGGCGGCGCATCGAGGCCGAGCAGGCGCTGCAGGCCGATGCTGACCGAGCCTTGCGAGCCGTACAGGAAAATCAGCGTGAACGCGACGAGGAACGACGGGAACGCGACGTACAGCTCCAGGAAGCGCGTGACGAGCGACGCGCCGGGGAACGGCCGGAAGAACAGCAACGCCGCGAGCAGCACGCCAACCGCCGACGCGGTGCCCGCGCTCGCGAACAGTACCCACAGCGTCGTGCCGAGCACGTCGCGGATGTCGTGATTCGCGAAAAAGGCCCGGTATGCGGCGAGCGTCGCGCCGTGGTCGCCGATCACGCTCAGCAGCACGAGCCGCGCAAGCGGATACAGCACGAGCGGGCCGAGCACGACGGCCGCGAGCACGACGATGCGCGCGTTCGCATGCCGCTCGCGCCGGCGCGCGGCCGCGTCGTGCGCGGCGGCCGATGCGCGGATGCGGGCGTCGGCCGCCGGATCGGCGGCGAGCGCCGCGCGCGGTTCAAGGTGAAATAAGGACGACATCATCCGCCTCGCAATCGAGCGACACGCGCGCGCCGCGCTCGGGCGCCGGGCCGCGGCCGCGCTGCATCGTGACGAGCACCGGCTCGTCGCACGCCGCATCGGGCATCACGGTCAGCGACAGCGCCGCGCCGTGCCATTCGACCGACGCGATCGTGCCGTGCAGCCGCCCAACGCCCAACGGCCGCACCGTCAACCGCTCCGGCCGCACGCACGCGACCTTGTCGCGCACGCCGTGGCGCGGATCGCCGAACGGAAACACGACGTTCGGCGGCAGCAGGTTCGCCGCGCCGAGATAACGCGCGACGAAGCCGTCGGCCGGCGCGTCGTAAAGCTGCTGCGGCGTGCCGAGCTGCGCGATCCGGCCGTCGCGCATCAGGAGCGCGCAATCGGCGAGCACGAGCGCGTCGTCGCGATCGTGCGTCACGCAGACGACGGTCAGGTTCGGCAAGCGCTCGTGCAGCGCCTTCAGCTCGCTGCGCACCGACGCGCGCAGGTTCGCGTCGAGCGCGGACAGCGGCTCGTCGAGCAGCAGCACGTCCGGCTCGATCACGAGCGCGCGCGCGAGCGCCACCCGCTGCTGCATGCCGCCCGACAACTGCGCGGGCAGATGGTGGCCGGCATCGCCGAGTTGCACGAGCTTGAGCGCATCGGCGACGCGCCGCGTGACCTCCGCGGACGACATGCGCCGCGCGCGCAGCCCGAACGCGACGTTCTCGAACACCGTCAGGTGCGGGAACAGCGCATAGTTCTGGAACAGCAACCCGAGATTGCGCTTGTGCGGCGGCGCGTGCGTCAGGTCGCGGCCGGCGACGGTCAGCGTGCCAGTCAGGCCGTCCGCCTTCACGAAGCCGGCGATGAAGCGCAGCAACGTCGTCTTGCCGCAGCCGCTCTTGCCGAGCACGGCGAGCAGTTCGCCCGCGCCGATGTCGAGCGACAGGTCGTCGAGCACCGCGCGCGCGCCGTAGCGCACGCTCAGATGCTCGATGCGCACGCCGCCCGGCGCGCCCGCGCGCGGCGTCGCGTGCGGGCGCGCCGCATCGAACGCGCCGGGATGGGTGAGACTTGCGGTATCCACCAGGTTTCGTCCTTCGACGCGTCATCGCGTCGGCTGGTTGCGGCGACGGCGTTCGCTCATTTCGGCTTGACGACGTCGGTCTGCTTGCCCGAATCGCCGATCACTTCCTTCTTCCAGCGCTCGGTCCACACGGGCTTCTTCGCCATCACCGCATTCCAGTCGACCGGAATCAGCTTCACGCCGGCGATCGCGCGCTTCACCGCCTCGCCGTTCTTGCCGGCGAGCGGCACGTCGGTGCGGCCCGGGATGCCGAACATGTCGGGCACCTTCGCCTGCACGTCGGTCGACATCAGATAGTCGATCAGCTTCTTGCCCGCGTCCTGATTCGGGCCGCCCTTGACGAGGCCGATCGCGTACGGCAGCTGGAACGTCGTCGGCGGCTCGCCTTCCTTCGCGGAAACGAAGATCGGCTTGATCGACAGGCCGCCGTGCTCGGCGTCGTCGAGATCCATCTGCAGGTCGCCGTTCGCGACCGCGATCTCGTTGCGCGACAGCAGCACGTTCAGGTAGCCCGTGCCCTTCGTGTGGAACTTCACGCCGCGCTCGAGCTTTGCAAGGTAGTCGAACGCCTTGTCTTCGCCCATCAGCGCGCTCGTCAGGATGATGACGGCCATCCCGTCGCCCGCCGTCGCCGGGTTCGAATACGCGACCTTGCCGCTGTAGTCGGGATGCAGCAGATCGGCGAACGTCTTCGGCTGGCTCTTCACGACCGACGGGTTGATCGCGAACGAGAAGTAGTTGTTGACGAAGGTGGCCCACGAGCCGTCTTCCGCCTTCGCAATCGCCGGCACGTTCTTGTAGTTGACGCTGCGATACGACTGCAGCAGGCCGAGCTGGCCCGCCTGCTGGATGAACGGCGGCAGCGTGACGATCACGTCGGCCTTCGGCGAGCCCTTCTCGACATTCGCGCGGTTCACCACTTCGCCGCTGCCCGCCGTCACGATGTTGACCTTCACGCCTTCCTGCTTCTCGAACGCGGGCAGCACGTCGCGGTACAGGTTTTCGAGGCCGTCCGCCGTGTACAGCACGACCGCGGCCGCCTGCGCGTGCGTCGCAACCCCTTGCAACAGCGCAGCCGCGCACGCGGCGAGCGCGAAGCGGCGCCAGGCGCCGCCGCGCGGGAAATTCGAATACGTCATGTCGCTTCTCCGTAGGGTGGAACACGAACGGCCGAACGGCGCCGACGCCGTCCGCACGGGCCACGCCGCCGTCCCGCCGCGGCCGGACGCTCCGGTTTCTCGCGGCAATCGAAGCATCACAGCGTTCGATGACAGCTCCGTGACGAATCTCTCGATTTCCAAAAAACGACACATTTCGCCACTATCCTCCACATCTCCGGACAACCCGATTTCGACCTTTTTCTGGAGTGACGACGCCATGCTCGAACGTGATCCCATCCTGTTGACGCCCGGCCCGCTGACGACGTCGCGCACGACGCGCGATGCGATGCTGCACGACTGGGGTTCGTGGGACGCGGCCTTCAACCGGCTGACGCGAAGCGTCTGCGCGGACCTCGTCCGGATCGCGGGCGGCGGCGACGCATTCGTCTGCGTGCCGATGCAGGGAAGCGGCACGTTCGCCGTCGAGGCGGCGCTCGGCACGCTCGTGCCGCGCGACGGCCGCGTGCTCGTGCCGAACAACGGCGCGTACTGCGCGCGGATCGTGAAGATCCTGCGCCGGCTCGGGATCGCGCTCGTCGAGCTGCCGTTCGCCGAAGACGAGCCGGCGGGCGCGCGGGAGATCGACGATGCGCTCGCGCGCGATCCGCGCATCACGCACGTCGCGCTCGTGCATCTGGAGACGAGCGCCGGCCTGCTGAATCCGCTCGACGACATCGCGGCCGTCTGCCGGGCGCATCGGAAAACGCTGATCGTCGATGCGGTGAGCTCGTTCGGCGCGCTGCCGATCGCGCTCGCCGGCAGCGGCATCGACGCGCTGATCTCGGCGAGCGGCAAGTGTCTGGAAGGCGTGCCCGGCATGGGCTTCGTGATCGTGCGGCGCGCGCTGCTCGAAGCATCCGAGGGACGCTCGCCGTCGGTCGCGCTCGATCTGCACGACCAGTTCGCGTACATGGCGCGCACGTCGCAATGGCGCTTCACGCCGCCGACGCACGTGCTCGCCGCGCTGCGCGCCGCGCTCGACCAGTTCTTCGACGAAGGCGGGCAGGCGGCGCGCGGCGCGCGCTATGCGGACAATTGCGCGACGCTGATCGACGGGATGCGCGCGCTCGGCTTCGCGCCGTTTCTCGACGCGCGTGCGCAGGCGCCCGTGATTGTCACGTTCCACGCGCCCACCGATCCCGCGTATGCGTTCCCCGCGTTCTATGCGGCGGTGCGCGACGCGGGCTACGTGCTGTATCCGGGCAAGTTGACGACGGCCGAGACGTTTCGTGTCGGCTGCATCGGCGCGCTCGGGGCGGAGGAAATTCGGGGAGCCGTGGCGGCGATCGGCGGCGCGTTGCGGGCGCTCGGCATCGCGATGCGGTGATGGCGTGGTGCGGTGGTGCGGTGGTGCGGTGGTGCGGTGGTGCGGTGGTGCGGTGGTGCGGTGGTGCGTCCGGCATGACGTGCGGCTGAACGGCTCAAGCCAATCACGCCGACGCGCAACCGAAACGTTGCGCTGGGGCCCTCGCTTGTCGCCTCTCACCGTTTGGGCTCGGCATCGCGAGGCGGTGATGCGCCGTGGCGACGACACGCCGGGCATGACGCGCGGCTGAACGGCTCAAGCCAATTACACCGACGCGCAACCGAAACGTTGCGCGCGTGCCCTCGCGCGTTTCATCGCTTGCCCGGACGTCCGCCCCCCGGCTTTCGGCCCAAGCAGCAGCAGACGCCGCAAACCACAAACCAGCCGCCGCCGAACAGCCAGTGCAAAAAACGGCGCGCGCGTCCGAACCCGCGCCGCGCGCGCCGTGCGTACCGCGCTCGCCGCGGTTACAGCACGATCCGCTCGATGTCGCCGACGACGAAGATGTACGACAGCGCACCGATCAGCGCGATGACGGCGATGAACGCGAGCGCGCCGAAGAACGACCCGGTCGCCGCGACGACGAAGCCGACGACGAGCGGCGTGACGATGCCCGCGAGATTCGCCGCAAGGTTGAAGATGCCGCCCGTGACGCCGAGCAGCCCTTCCGGCGCGATGTCGGACACGAGCGTCCAGCCGAGCGCCGCCATCCCCTGGGCGAAGAACGCGACCGACATGATCGCGATCACCGCCTCGTTGCTCTTCACGTAGTTCGCGAGCACGATCGTCGACGCGAGCAGGAGCCCCGCGATGATCGGCAGCTTGCGCGCGACGTTCGCCGACTTGCCGCGGCGCAGCAGCCAGTCGGAGAAGATCCCGCCGAACATCACGCCGACCGATGCGGCGATGAACGGTAGCACCGCGAAGAAGCCGATCTTGAGCCAGACCATGTGGCGTTCCGTCGCGAGATAGGTCGGGAACCACGTGAGGAAGAACACGAGCGTCGAGTTGCCCGCGAACTGGCCGATGCAGATGCCCGCGAGCTGGCGCTTGCCGAGCAGTTGCTTGACGGTGCGCCAGTTGAACGTCTGCTGCGCGCGCCCGCTCGACGGCTGCGCGAGGCCGCCGCCTTCGGCGATGTATGCGAGCTCGGCCGCATTCGCGCGCGGATGGTCGCGCGGCTCGTGATAGAGCGTCCACCAGACCAAGCCGAACGCGATGCCGACGCCGCCGACGACCCAGAACAGCGACCGCCAGCCGAACGCGCCCATCAGCGCGAACAGCACGGGGCTCAGGAACGCGAGGCCGACGTACTCGCCAACCGTGTACGTGCCCGTCGCCATCGCGCGCTCCTTCTGCGGGAACCAGGTTGCGACGACGCGGCTGTTGGTCGGGAAGCACGGCGCCTCGGTCACGCCGAGCCCGAGCCGGCACGCGAGGAGCGGCGCGACGCCGTGCACGAAGCCCTGCGCGAGCGTGCACGCGGACCACAGCGTCATCGACCAGCAATAGGTGACCTTGCTGCCGAAGCGGTCGAGCAGCAGGCCGCCCGGCACCTGCGACAGCACGTAGGTCCACGAGAACGCGGAGAACATCACGCCCATCACCGCCGCGCCGATGCCGAGCGCCTTCGTCAGGCCCGGCGCCGCGACGCCGAGCACCGTGCGGTCGAGATAGTTGATCATCGTCCCGATCGCGAGCAGCGCGAGAATGCGGTAGCGCGCGTTCGAGCGCGGCTGCGTCGCGCCCGCGGCGCGGGCGGACGCGGCAAGCGCGGCCGACACGGCGTCGGTTTGAATCGGCTGGGGCATCGATGTCTCCTTGTTTCTAATCTGTCTGGTTCTGGGATTCAGCGTCCGACGAGCGCCTGGAAATGCTCGAGCATCCGCATGGCGTCCGGCGCGCGGCCGGTGAAGATCTCGAACGCGTCGACCGCCTGGTAGACCGCCATTCCGCCGCCCGGCAGCGTCTCGCAGCCGAGCGCGCGCGCGGTCCGGATCAGCTCGGTGTCGAGCGGGAAGTAGACGATGTCCGCGACCCACAGGTCGCTGTGCAGCAGCTCGGCGGGCAGCGGCAGGCCGGGATGCGTCAGCATCCCGGTCGGCGTCGCGTGGATCAGGCCGTTCGCGCTCGCGAGCGCATCGGCGAGCGAGCCGCCCGCGCTCAGGCGTGCTTGCGGAAAGCGCGCCTGCAACTGGTCGGCGAGCGTTCGCGCGCGCCTCGGGTCGACGTCGAACAGCGCCAGCTCCGCCGCGCCCATCGTCAGCGCCGCATGGGCGACGGCCGCGCCCGCGCCGCCCGCGCCAAGCTGCACGACGCGCTCGAGCGGCGCGCCCGGCAGCCCGCGCGCGAACGCCTTCGCGAAGCCCGACCAGTCGGTGTTGTGGCCGATCCGCCGGCCGTCGGCGAAGCGCACCGTGTTGACCGCGCCGAGCGCGGCCGCGTCCGAAGACAGTTCGTCGAGCAGCTCGATCACGCGCTGCTTGCACGGATGCGTGATGTTCAGGCCGTCGTAGCCCATTCGCTCGGCGGCCGTCAGCAGTTCGGGCAGCGCGTCGACGGACAGCCGCAGCGCGTCGAGATCGATGCGCCGGTACACGTAGTTGTAGCCCTGGCGGCGCCCTTCCTCCTCGTGCATCGCAGGCGACAGCGAGCCGCCGATTCCGGAGCCGATCAGGCCGATCAGAAACGAACGTGCGGTCATCGCGCGCCCTCCCGGCCGATCAGCGTTGCGATCCGCTGCAGCGCGAGCACATAGCCGTCGGTGCCGCAGCCGCAGATCACGCCGTCCGCGACCGCGGACACGAACGAATGGTGCCGGAACGCCTCGCGCCGGTGGATGTTCGAGATGTGCACTTCGATGATCGGCTTGCCGAGCGCCGAGAGCGCGTCGGCGATCGCGACCGACGTATGCGTGTACGCGGCGGGATTGATCACGACGCCCTGCACGCGCTCGCGCGCTTCGTGCAGCCAGTCGATCAGTTCATGCTCGGCGTTCGACTGGCGAAACTCGAGCGCGAGGCCGAGCGTGTGCGCGGCGTGTGCGCAGCGGCGCTCGACGTCCTGCAGCGTTTGCGCGCCGTAGATGTGCGGCTCGCGCTTGCCCAGCAGGTTCAGGTTCGGCCCGTTCAGGACCAGCACCTTCGGCTTGCTCATGTATGACACTCCGGTGAAAAAACGGGTACGCATTCGTAGACGAGCACGGCGGCATCGTCAAGATTCGGCGTCAGTGTGCACTTGCGCGCGCGCAATGTCTTTGCGGGTTTTCTATTATTTGTACCATCTAGTTAGTTTGTATAATGCGCGCCAGCGCCCTATCCGATTCTCGATGGAGCGCGATCGGCGATCCGCCGTCCATCCGGCCGTGCGCCGCCGGTCTCGCACCGCCCTTCATCCGCAGGAAACCGACCATGCAGCGCTCGATCGCCACCGTATCGTTGTCAGGCACGCTCGTCGAAAAGCTCGGCGCGATCCGCGCGGCGGGCTTCGACGGCGTCGAAATCTACGAAAACGACTTGCTGTACTTCGACGGCTCGCCCGCCGACGTCCGCCGCATCGCCGCCGATCTCGACCTGAAGATCGTGCTGTTCCAGCCGTTCCGCGACTTCGAGGGCGTGCCGGCCGAACGGCTCGCGCGCAACCTCGAGCGCGCGAAGCGCAAGTTCGACCTGATGCACGCATTGGGCGCGGATCGCATCCTCGTCTGCAGCAACGTGTCGCCGGACACGATCGGCGACGAATCGCTGCTCGTCGACCAGTTGGGCGCGCTCGCGCACGCCGCGCAGCAGGCGGGCGTCGTCGTCGCGTACGAGGCGCTCGCGTGGGGGCGGATCGTGAAGACGTACGGGCACGCGTGGCGGCTCGTCGACGCGCTCGACCATCCGCATCTCGGGCTCGCGCTCGACAGCTTCCACACACTGTCGCTCGACGATTCGCCGGACGGCATCGCGCGGATTCCGGGCGAGCGGATCGCGTTCGTGCAGATCGCCGACGCGCCGAAGCTCGCGATGGACGTGCTCGAATGGAGCCGCCATTACCGGTCGTTTCCGGGCCAGGGCGATTTCGACGTCGCGGGCTTCACCGCGCGCGTGATCGAATCGGGCTACGACGGGCCGCTGTCGCTCGAGATCTTCAACGACGGCTTTCGCGCCGCGCCGCCCGCGCCGACGGCCGCCGACGGCTATCGGTCGCTGCTGTATCTCGAAGAGACGACGCGCAAGCGGCTCGCGCGCGCCGCGCGGCAGCCTTCGCAACCCCTCTTCGCGCCGCCGCCCGCCCCCGCGCACGTCGGCTTCCAGTTCATCGAATTCGCGGTCGACGCGGCCGCGGCCGACAACGTCGCCGGCTGGCTCGGCAAGCTGCGCTTCAGGCGCGCGGGCCGCCACCGGTCGAAGGACGTGACGCTGTATCAGCACGGCGCGGCGTCGATCGTGCTGAACGCCGAGCGCGACTCGTTCGCGGACGCGTTCTTCCAGGCGCACGGGCTGTCGCTGTGCGCGTCGGCGTTTCGCGTCGACGACGCGCGGCTCGCATTCGAGCGCGCGGCGGGCTATGGCTACACGCCGTTCTCGGGCCGCGTCGGCCCGAACGAGCGCGAGTTGCAGAGCGTGCGCGCGCCGGACGGCAGCCTCGAATATTTCGTCGACGAGGCGCCCGGCGCGCCGACGCTGTACGAATCGGATTTCGTGCTGACCGACGTCGACGGGCCGAGCGAAGTCGGCCCGCTGGCCGGCATCGATCACGTGTGCCTCGCGCTGCCCGCCGACGCGCTCGACACCTGGGTGCTGTTCTTCAAGACCGCGTTCGGCTTCGAGGCCGAGCGCAACTGGCTCGTGCCCGATCCATACGGGCTCGTGCGCAGCCGCGCGGTGCGCAGCCCGGACGGCTCGGTGCGGATCGCGCTGAACGCATCGGTGGACCGGCATACGGCCGTCGTCGAGTCGCTGCATCGCTATCGCGGCACGGGTCTCAATCACGTGGCGTTCCGCACCGGCGACATCGTCGCGGCGATCGCCGAATTCGCGGCGGACGGCGTGCCGTTCCTGCGGATTCCCCGCAATTACTACGACGATCTCGCCGCGCGCTACGCGCTGCCCGACGAGACGATCGCGATGCTGAGCCGCCACCACCTGCTGTACGACCGCGACGAAACGGGCGGCGAGTTCCTGCATGCGTACACCGAGCTTGTCGACAACCGCTTTTCGTTCGAGATCGTCGAGCGGCGCGGCGGCTACGACGGATACGGCGCGGCGAACGCGGCCGTGCGGCTCGCCGCGCAGGCGCAGCGGAGGAAGTGAGCGCGGCGCGGGCGGCCGCGCGCATGACGCCCGCCGCGCGCCGCGCCGCAACGGGCGGCGCGCGGCCGCCACCCCGCCGTCAATGCGGCAGCGCCGGAATCATCCAGCTCAGCACGTGCTGCTGCAGGAACACGAGCACGCCGAGCAGCAGCGTGAGGAACACGCTGTGCCAGAACGTCCGTGCGAACACGACGCCTTCCTGCCCTTTCAGAGCCGTCGTCGACACGCCGGTCGCGATGTTCTGCGGCGAGATCATCTTGCCCATCACGCCGCCCGACGAGTTGGTCGCGGCCATCAGCACCGGATCGAAGCCGAGCTGCCGCGCGGCGACCACCTGAAGATTGCCGAACAGCGCGTTGCCCGACGTGTCGCTGCCCGACAGGAACACCGCGATCCAGCCGAGCGTCGCCGACACGAGCGGGAACAGCGCGCCCGTCGACGCGACGCCCGTCCCGAGCGTGTAGCTCATCCCCGAATAGTTGAGCAGATACGCGAGCCCGACGATCATCATCACGGTGACGATCGCGATGCGCGTCTGCCGCCAGGTCTGCGCGACGCAGCCGAAGAAGCTGCCGACGCCGGTGCGCGTCCACACCGTGGTGACGATCGCCGACAGCAGGATCGCGGTGCCGGTGCCGAGCGGCTGGAAGTCCCAGATCGCCGCATACGACTTGTGATAGAGCGTCATGTAGACGACGTTGTGCAGGCCGGGCCACTTGATCTTCATGTCGCCGATCGCGGCGACGCCCGCGTGCACCCAGAAGATCACGATCACCGACACGACGAGCCACGGCAGCCAGCCGCCGTAGCCGACGCGGCCGCGCGCGGCGCCCACGCCGACGGCGGCGTCGCCGCGCACGATCGCGAACTGCGGATCGGGCTGCGGCTTCCAGATCTTCAGGAAGCCGATCGTCACGATCAGCGACGTCAGCGACGACAGCACGTCGGTCAACTGATAGCTGATGAAGTTCGACGTGACGAACTGCGCGAGCGCGAAGCTGCCGCCCGACACGAGGAGCGCCGGCCACAGCTTGCCGATCGAGCGGACGCCGCCATAGATCCCGACGACGTAGAACGGCAGCAACAGCGCGAAGAACGGCAACTGGCGGCCGACCATCGCGCCGAGCGTGTCCGGATGCAGCGACGTCACCGCGCCGAGCACGGTGATCGGCACGCCGAGCGCGCCGAACGCGACGGGCGCGGTGTTGAAGATCAGCGCGAAGGTGAGCGCCTCGATCGCCGGGAAGCCGAGCGCGATCAGGAGCGCGCTCGTGATCGCCACCGGCGTGCCGAACCCGGAGATGCCTTCGAGCAGGCAGCCGAACGAGAACGCGACGACGAGCAGCACGAGGCGGCGATCGTCGGGCAGATGATCGAGCATCCATTGGCGGAACTGATCGAAGCGGCCCGATTTCACCGCGATGTTGTACAGCAGCAGCGCGTTGAAGACGATCCACATGACGGGAATCAGCGCGAGCGCCATGCCGGCGCCGACCGCGTTCAGCGCGAGCCCGGCGGGCATGCCCCAGACGGCGATCGCGACGACGATGCCGGTCACGAGGCCCGCGAGCGACGCCTGCCACGCCGGGCGTCGGAACAGCCCGAGCATCGCGAGCGCGACCGCGATCGGCAGCACGGCGACGAGAAACGACAAGGCGAGCGAGTTGCCGACGGGGGTCAGCGGCTGGGCGAACGCCGTCCCCGCCGGTAGTGCGAATGAAGGGTTCATGTTGTCTCCTATCTCCCCTCGGAATGGTTTTTATGTCGTTCTTGTGGTCGGCTTGCATCGGGCGCCGCATGCTCCACGCGCGGGCCGTCGTCGGGTGTCGGATGTCGGATGTCGGATGTCGGATGTCGGATGTCGGATGTCGGATGTCGGATGTCGGATGGGCGGCGGGCGCCGGGGCGCCCGCCCGTCGCGTCAACCCGCTTTCAGGTGCTGCTTGAACGCGAGCCGGTACCGGTGCAGCAGCGGCTCGGTATAGCCGCTCGGCTGCGCCCGGCCTTCCAGCACGAGCGCGCATGCGGCGCGGAACGCGTGCGAATTCGCGTAATCGGGCGCCATCGGGCGATAGTGCGGATCGCCCGCGTTCTGCGCATCGACGACGCGCGCCATCCGCTCGAACACCTCGTCGACGAACGCGCGCGTCACGACGCCGTGACGCAGCCAGTTCGCGATGTGCTGGCTCGAGATGCGCAGCGTCGCGCGGTC
The DNA here is from genome assembly GCF_001523835.1 of Burkholderia sp. ABCPW 14. NCBI lineage: Bacteria > Pseudomonadati > Pseudomonadota > Betaproteobacteria > Burkholderiales > Burkholderiaceae > Burkholderia > Burkholderia sp. ABCPW 14. The sequence continues at coordinate 16,408 of NZ_LOVS01000213.1, forward strand.
CTCCATCAGGCCGACGTCGTGGATGTCGGGCACCTTCGAGCAGCCGACGCCCTGCTCGATCCAGCGCACGACGTAGCCGAGGATGCCTTGCGCGTTGTTCTCGACTTCGGCGCGGATCTCGTCGTCGCTCCACGCCGCGCGCTCGACGACGGGAATCGTCAACAGGCCGTCGAGCAGCGCATCGCGCTCGCGTGCGTAGTCGGTCGTTTCGAGTGCCTGCTGGACCGCCTGCACGTCGACTTCGTGGTAATGCAGCGCATGCAGCGTCGCCGCGGTCGGCGACGGCACCCATGCGGTGTTCGCGCCCGCGCGCGGATGCGCGATCTTCTGCTCGAGCATCGCGTGCATCAGGTCCGGCATCGCCCACATGCCCTTGCCGATCTGCGCGCGACCGCGCAGCCCGGCCGCGAGGCCCGCCAGCACGTTGTTGCGCTCGTACGCGGCGATCCACGCGGACGACTTCATGTCGCCCTTGCGGTACATCGGCCCGGCTTGCATCGCGCTGTGCATCTCGTCGCCCGTGCGATCGAGAAAGCCCGTGTTGATGAACGCGACGCGCGCCGGCGCCGCCGCGATGCACGCGGACAGGTTCATGCTCGTGCGGCGCTCCTCGTCCATGATTCCCATCTTGATCGTGTGGCGCGGCAGTCCGAGCAGATCCTCGACGCGCGCGAACAGCGTGTCCGCGAACGCGACTTCGGCCGGCCCGTGCATCTTCGGCTTCACGATGTAGATCGAGCCCGTGCGCGAGTTGCGCTTCGACTTCAGGTCGTGCATCGCGCAAAGCGTCGTCACCACGCCGTCGAGGATGCCTTCCGGGATCTCGTTGCCGTCACGGTCGAGCACCGCGTTCGTCGTCATCAGATGCCCGACGTTGCGCACGAACAGGAGCGAGCGGCCATGCAGCGTCAGCGTCGAGCCGTCGGGCGCGCGGTACTCGCGGTCCGCGTTCAGGCGGCGCGTGAACCTGCGCCCGCCCTTGTCCACCGCCTCGGTCAGCGTGCCCTGATTCAGCCCGAGCCAGTTCCGGTAGAGCTGCACCTTGTCGTCCGCGTCGACCGCCGCGACCGAATCCTCGCAATCGATGATCGTGCTCACCGCCGCTTCGAGCACCACGTCGTCCACGTGCGCCGGATCGCCTTTGCCGATCGGCGTCGACGCGTCGATCCGGATCTCGATGTGCAGCCCGTGATGCTTGAGCAGCACGGCGGCCGGCGAATCGGCCTCGCCCTGGTGGCCGGCGAACTGGCCCGGGCGCGCGAGCGTCTTCGCGCCGTCGCGCGTGTCGACCGCGAGCTTGCCGCCTTCGACGCGGTAGCGGAGCGCATCGCGGTGCGAGCCGTGCAGCAGCGGCGCCGCGCGATCGAGGAAGTCGCGCGCGTAGTCGATCACGCGCTGCCCGCGCACCGGGTTGTACGCGCCGGCGCGCGTCGCGCCGTCGTCTTCGGGCAGCGCGTCGGTGCCGTACAGCGCGTCGTACAGGCTGCCCCAGCGCGCGTTCGCCGCGTTCAGCGCGTAGCGCGCGTTCGACAGCGGCACGACGAGCTGCGGGCCCGCCTGCGACGCGATCTCGCCGTCGACGTTCGCGGTCGTCACCGCGACGCGCCCGGGCGGCGGCACCAGATAGCCGATCCGCTCGAGGAACGCGCGGTAGTCGCGCACGTCGCGCACCGGCCCCGGATGCGCGCGGTGCCAGTCGTCGAGCTCGCGCTGCAGCCGGTCGCGCTCGGCGAGCAGCGCGCGGTTTTGCGGCGCAAGGTCGCGCACGAGCGCGGCGAAGCCCTGCCAGAACGCGCCGGCGTCGACGCCCGTGCCGGGCATCGCTTCCTGCTCGATGAACCGGGCGAGACCTTCGTCGACCCGGAGTCCGTGTTGTTCGATCATCCTGCTTTCTCCCTTATTCGCTTCATTCGTCGCCGCGCTCACGCGGCGACGCCCTGCACGCCGGCCTTCGCGATCTGCGCATCCTGATCGGACTTCACGCCCGACACGCCGACCGCGCCCGCGACCTGCCCGTCGACGATCACCGGCACGCCGCCTTCGAGCGTCGCCGCGAGCGGCGCGCTCAGGAACGCGGTGCGGCCGCCGTTGATCATGTCTTCATAGAGCTTAGTCTCCCGGCGGCCGAGTGCGGAAGTTCGTGCTTTTTCCAATGCGATGTACGCGCTCGAAGGCGAAGCGCCGTCGAGGCGCAGGAGCCCGAGCGGATGGCCGCCGTCGTCGACGATCGCGATCGCGACGGCCCAGCCGTTGCGCGCCGCTTCGGCGCGGGCGGCTTCGAGAATGCGTTCGACGTCGGCGCGGCCGAGCATGGGTTTCGTCTGCATGTCAGGGATTCTCGTGGCCAGGAGCAAGAAGGGAATCGACAAGCTCGATCCAGTGGCGCACGCGCGTGCGGCCCGCGCCGTTCAGGTGCGATTCGCAGCCGACGTTCGCGGTCACGATCTCGTCGGGACGATCGGCTTCGAGCGCGGCGAGCTTGTTCTCGCGCAGCCGCGCCGCGATCTCCGGCTGCGTCAGCGAGTACGTGCCCGCGGAGCCGCAGCATAGATGCGCGTCGGCGACATTCGTCAGATCAAAGCCGAGCCGCAGCAGCACGCTTTCGACCGCGCCGCCGAGACGCTGCGCGTGCTGCAGCGTGCACGGGCAGTGAAACGCGATCCGGCGCGGCGCGGGGAGCGCCAGCGCGTCGAGCGGCTCGGCCGCGATCACTTCGACGAGATCGCGCGCACGCGCGCTCACGCGCCGCGCCTTGTCCGCGTAGGCGGAATCGAAGCGCAGCAGATCGCCGTACTCCTTGACGAACGCGCCGCAGCCGCTCGCCGGGATCACGATCGCCTCGGCGCCCGCGTCGATCGCGGGCCACCATGCGTCGATGTTGCGGCGCGCCCGCGCGAGGCCGGCTTCCTGCGCGTTCAGATGGAATTCGTTCGCGCCGCAGCAGCCCGCCCGCGGCGCGGGCATCACGCCGATTCCGAGCCGGTCGAGCACGCGCGCGGCGGCCGCGTTCGTGTTCGGCGCGAGCGACGGCTGCACGCAGCCTTCGAGCATCAGCACGCGGCGGTCGTGGCGCAGCGGCGGACGCGCGGACGCGGCCGGCCTGTCGAGCGGAACCTTGCCGCGCAGCGCGGCGGGCAGCAGCGGACGCAGCGCGCGGCCCGCACCCAGCAGCGCCTTGAACGCGGCCGGCCGCGACACGACGTGGCGCAGCCCGGCGCGCAGCGCCCGCTCGCGCGCCGGCCGCGCGGTGCGCCGCTCGACTTCCGCGCGGCCGATGTCGAGCAGCGCGTGATAGCGCACGCCGGACGGGCACGTCGTCTCGCAGTTGCGGCAACTCAGGCACCGGTCGAGGTGCAGCCGCGTGCTGTCGGTGACGGGCTCGCCCTCGAGCGCCTGTTTGATCAGGTAAATGCGGCCGCGCGGCCCGTCGAGCTCGTTGCCGAGCAGTTGATAAGTCGGACAGGTCGCGTTGCAGAATCCGCAGTGCACGCACGCGCGCAGGATCGCTTCGGCCTCGTCGGCGCGCGCGAGGGACCGGGTCGCTTCGCAGAGATGGGTTTGCATCGGAGAACGAATCGGGCTCAGAGGTCCGCGTACAGGCGGCCCGGATTGAAGATCCCGTGCGGATCGAGCTGCGCCTTCAGCCGCCGGTGCACGCGCAGCAGCGCGTCCGGCAGCGGCTGGAACGGCGAGTCCGTCACGCCGGGCGTGAAGCACGTCGCATGGCCGCCCAGCTCGGCCGCGAGCCGGCGCAGCGCGTCCGGCGCCGCGTCGCTCTTCAGCCAGCGCTGCGCGCCGCCCCAGTCGAGCAGCGCGTCGCCCGGCAGTGCGGCGAGCGGCGCGGCGACGGGCAGCGACAGCCGCCACAGCGGACGCGGATCGGCGAAGAACGGCAGGCGCAGCTCGCGTAGCTGCATCCAGAACGCGTCCGGTGTTTCCTGGCCGCCGATCGTCTCGCGCGCGGCGCGCACCGAGCCGACGCCGCCTTCGAGCCGCACGTGCAGCACGCCGTTCGCGTGGCACGCGCCCGTCATCGGCAGCCCGGCGCGATGCCAGACCGTGAGCCGCCGCCGCGCGGACGCCGCATCGACCTCGAACGCGAGATGGCGCATGGCGCGCGGCTTCGGCAGCACCTTCAGCGACACTTCGGCGACAAGCCCGAGGCAGCCGAAGCTGCCCGCCATCAGCCGCGACACGTCGTAGCCGGCGACGTTCTTCATCACTTCGCCGCCGAAGCGCAGATGCCGGCCCTGGCCCGTGACGATCCGGCAGCCGAGCACGAAGTCGCGCACCGCGCCCGCCCACGGCCGGCGCGGTCCGGCGAGCGCGGCGGCGAGCATTCCGCCGACAGTCGCGCGGCCGTCGAACGTCGGCGCTTCGCACGGCAGCATCTGCCCCGCTTCGTCGAGCGCCGCTTCCAGCTCCGTGAGCGGCGTGCCCGCGCGCGCCGTCACGACGAGCTCGGTCGGATCGTAATGGACGACGCCGCGGTGCGAGCGCGTGTCGATCGTCCGCGCGTCGAGCGCGCGCCCGAGAAACGCCTTGCTATCGCCGCCGCGGATTCGCAGCGGCGTGCCGTCGGCAATCGCCTGCTCGACCTGCGCGATCAACGCGGCGCTGTCGTCGATCGAATCGAATTCGCGTCGCATCAGAATCGCTCCAGGTCGGGAAACGGCAATTGCCCGTGGCGAACGTGCATCGCGCCGAATTCGGCGCAGCGATGCAGCGTCGGGATGTGCTTGCCGGGATTGAGCAGCCGCGACGGATCGAACGCGGCCTTCAGCGCGTGGAAGTATTCGATTTCGTCGCGCCTGAACTGCACGCACATCTGGTTGATCTTCTCGCGGCCGACGCCGTGCTCGCCCGTGATGCTGCCGCCCACCTCGACGCACAGCTCGAGAATCCGGCCGCCGAGCGCCTCCGCGCGGTCCATCTCGCCGGGACGGCTCGCATCGAACAGGATCAGCGGATGCAGGTTGCCGTCGCCCGCATGGAACACGTTCGCGACCGCGAGCCCGTATTGCCCGGACAGCGCGGCGATCCCCTTCAGCACGCGCGGCAGCTCGCGGCGCGGGATCGTGCCGTCCATGCAGTAATAGTCGGGCGAAATGCGGCCCACGGCCGGAAACGCGTTCTTGCGGCCCGCCCAGAAGCGCTGCCGCTCCACTTCGTCGCGCGCGACGCGCAACTCCGATGCGCCCGCCGCCCGCAGCAGATCGGCGACGCGCGCCGCGTCCTCTTCGACGTCGTCGCGCGCGCCGTCGAGCTCGCAGAGCAGGATCGCTTCGGCGTCGGCCGGATAGCCCGCGTGAATGAAGTCCTCGGCCGCGCGGATCGCGAGGCGGTCCATCATCTCGAGGCCGCCCGGGATGATCCCCGCGCCGATGATCGCCGCGACCGCGCCGCCCGCGCGGCCGACGTCGTCGAAGCTCGCCATCAGCACCTTCACGCTCTGCGGCTTCGGCAGCAGCTTCACCGTGATCTCGACGACGATGCCCAGCATCCCTTCCGAGCCGGTGAAGAGCGCGAGCAGATCGAAGCCGGGGCTGTCGAGCGCGTCGGCGCCGAGCGTGACGCGCTCGCCGTCGATCGTCAGCACGTCGAGCTTCAGGATGTTGTGCACCGTGAGGCCGTATTTCAGGCAGTGCACGCCGCCCGCGTTCTCCGCGACGTTGCCGCCGATCGAGCACGCGATCTGCGACGACGGATCGGGCGCGTAGTAGAGGCCGTGCTGCGCGACCGCCTGCGAGATCGCGAGATTGCGCACGCCGGGCTGCACGCGCGCGACGCACGCGTCGGGATCGACGTCGAGAATCCGGTTGAACTTCGCCATCACGAGCAGGATGCCTTTTTCGAGCGGCATCGCGCCGCCCGACAGGCCGGTGCCCGCGCCGCGCGCGACGACGGGCACGCCGCGCGCGGACGCGACTTGCAGCACCGCGCGCACTTCGTCGACAGTCGACGGCAGCGCGACGAGAAGCGGCACCGTGCGATAGGCGGCGAGGCCGTCGCACTCGAACGGGCGCAGGTGTTCGCGGTCGGTCAGGATTTCCATCTGCGGCGCGCGGGCGCGCAGCGCCGCGGCGAGTTCGGCTCGATCGACCGGCGGCAGCGGGCCGTCGATCGTTTCGTCATACTTGAAGCTCATCGAAACGTCTCCTTCATCGACGGTGCGCAACGCGCGCTTCCATCGTCGAATTCGGTGATTTTTCGGCGCGCGCGGGCCGCTGTCCAGTGCATCCGAGAGTGGTCACACCAGTTTTTTCGCTCACCCCTTCGGCGAGCCTCCCCGGCATTCAATAAATTCAACGCATACAATGCGTTATCCAGCGATGCGGGGAGTCCCGTAAAAGTGGTCATACCAGTGAAGATAATCGAAGATGAAGCGTCGGCGCGCCGCGTCGCCGACGCAGTCGCCGAACGGATCGAGCAGCTGATCGTCGACGGCGTGCTGAAGGTCGGACAGGCGCTGCCGTCCGAGCGGCGGCTCACCGAGAAGCTCGGCGTGTCGCGCACCGCGCTGCGCGAAGGGATGAAGCTGCTGCGCGCGCGCGGCATCATCGAGACCGCGCACGGCAAGGGCTCGTTCGTCGCGAGCCTCACGCCGCGCGAGCAGATCACGCCGCTCATGCATCTGCTCGGCTCGCAGCCGCGCACGCTCTACGATCTGTTCGAAGTGCGCGGGATGCTCGAGACCGAAGCCGCGCGCCTCGCCGCGCTGCGCGGCACCGATGCCGACTTCATCCTGATTACGCGGCGCTACGAGGACATGATCGCGCCGCAGTCGCAGCACCTCGCGCCCGAGGCGCGCGCGAAGCTCGATCACGCGTTCCATCGCGCGATCTGCGAGGCTTCGCACAACCCGGTGCTCGTCAACACGCTGCAGTCGCTGACCGATCTGCTGCTGAGCTCGGTGTTCGCGTCGGTCAACAATCTCTATCACCGCGAGCCGCTGAAGAAGCAGATCGACCGGCAGCACGCGCGGCTCTACAACGCGGTCGTCGGCCGGCTGCCCGAGCAGGCGCGCAAGGCGGCGAGCGAGCACATCAAGAGCGTCGTCGAGTGTCTGCGGGAAATCGAGCAGGAGGAACAGCGGCTCGTGCGCGCGACGCTGCGGCTCGAAGGGTGGAAGTGACGGCGCGCCGCACAACGGCGGCGGCGCGGGCGGCGCGGGCGGCGTGTCCGGCAGTGCGGGCGAGTGCGTCGGGACGCGTGTTGCTTTCCGGCATCCGGCCGGCGCGAATGCGCCGCGTCGCAACATCGCCAAGCGGCTTCGCGCACGTCGGCGCGGCGTGGTCCGGCCCCGTTGTGATCCTTGTCCGGCAAGGCTGTTACACGTCGTAACCCACCCGTTCGGCGCATCCCGGCCGCTTTAAGAATCGTTTAAGTCTATGTCGGCACCATCCGTGACCAATACCCGTTCAGGAGGTTCGCCATGAGCACCGTCGACACATCTGCCGCGGTCCGCCCGGCCGCCCCCCCGGCCAAACCGAAAACCATGCTGCGCCGCCTGCTCAGCCATCACGAGATCGCGACGCTGCTGATCATGCTGCACGCGCCGATCGGCGCGAATGCGAAGCCGGAACTGCCTGCGCTGCAGGAAGCCGGCCTCGTCGAGATGGTCCGCTCCGGCATGGATGCGTCGCCGTCCTTTCGTCTGACGGAAAACGGCACCGCCGTGTTGAAGGGCCTCGGGTATCGGTAATCGTCTGATCGATGCGGCGACGGCCGGGCGATGCCGGTCGAGCACGCCGACGTTCCGATGATGACCGGCCGGTGGGCCGGTTTGTTTTTGCCGGCGGTTTTTGGTGACGCGCTTTGGCTGTCGGGTTCTTGGTTTGCCGCTTTCCTACGCTTGCCGCTTGCCGAATTGTCGGATTCGTCGGCCCTTGAACGTTTAATCGCCGAGCGATCGAGCCCTCGACTCCCGGCGCGCCCGTCGCCCGTTTCTCAATCCGCCGGCATTCCTCCGGCACTGCGCTCGACAAGCCCGCCCGCTCGCGGCCCCATCGCGCTTCGGCATCGTGCGCACCGCACGCGCAAGCGTCTCCCAGGCGCGACGCTCGCGCTCAAGCCCCCCGCCCCTCCTGCAGCATCAGCCGATATTCGGTCGGCGTCACGCCGACCGTCGCCTTGAACTGTCGCGTGAACGCGCTATGGTCGGTGTAGCCGCACAGCGCCGCGACGTCCGTCACCTTGTCGTGCGTGACGAGGAACGCCGTCGCCGCGTCGAGCCGCGCCTTCAGCAGCATCTGCCGCGGCGTCAGATGAAACACCTTGTGGAAGTAGCGTTCGAGCTGCGCGACCGACATCCCCGCCATCGCGGCAAGGTACTTCAGGTTCAGCGGCTGCACGTAGTGCGCGTGGATGTAGCGGACCACGTCCGCGATGCGGCTGTATGCCGGGTGCGAGCTCTCGTGCGCGCGCAGATCGCGCGACAGCCCCGCGATCCCGACGATCTTCCCCTGCGCGTTGCGCAGCGGCTCCTTGCAGGTCAGGCACCAGCCGGGCTGGCGGCCCGAGTACAGATGCAGCTCCAGCTGATCGGTCAGTTGCCGGCCGCCCGCGATGATCGCCAGATCCTGCTCGACGTAGCTGCGGCCGAAGCGGCGCGGAAAGACTTCGTCCGCGGCCTTGCCGTACAGGTCGCGCTTGTCCTTGTAGCCGCAGCGCTGCGCGAGCGTGCGGTTCACGAGCGCGTAGCGCGCATGCATGTCCTTCACGAAGAACGCGACGTCGGGCAGCGCATCGAACACCGGTTCGAGCTGCACGAAGTGCGCGAGCATCGCGGCGAAGCCGTCGTCGCCGTCCGGCGCGGCGGGCTGCGCCGAAGCCGATGGCGGCGCGGCGGCCGTGGAGACAGCCGACGCGGACACCGCCGACGTGGAGACAGCCGACGTGGCGGACAACTTCTCGGGCGGTACGGCAAGCAAAGTCATCATACGGATCTCGCGCGTCGAAACACGGATGGCGTCGATTATAGGAGCGCATCGTCGGTCGCGACGAGCAGCGTGTCGATTCGCGCGGGCGAGAACGGCGGGCGCGGCGGCGCGTCGTCCCAGCCGAAATACGCGTGCGCCGCCGCGCCGCACACGCGTCCCTGGCACGCGCCCATCCCGCAGCGCGTCTGCAATTTCGCGTCGCGCGCCGACGCGTGCGCGCGCACCGCGCCGATCGTCACGTCCTCGCAGCGGCACAGCAGCGTATCGTCGGGCGGCAGCGCGCGGGCCGCTTCGCGCAGCACGAACGTATCGGCGACGCGCGCCGCGAAGCGCCGCCACGTCTCGCGGCGGCGCAGCAACGCGGCGAAGCGCGCGCGGCCGTCCGGCGTCGCGTCCGCGCCGCTCGCCGCGAGCCCGGCGAGCTCGCCTTCGATCCGCGCGAGCTCGACGCCGCCGACACCCGTACATTCGCCCGCCGCATAGACGTGCTCGACCGACGTGCGCTGCGCGTCGTCGATCGCGATCGCCCGGTCGCGCACCGCGCAGCCGAGCGCCAGCGCGAGCGTCAGGTTCGGCGCGAGGCCGAAGCCGCATGCGACGCGGTCGCAGTCGAGCGTCTCGCGCGCACCGTTTCGTTCGATCGTCACCGCGCGCACCCGCGCATCGCCGTGCGCTTCGCGCACGACCGCGCCCGTCAGATAGCGCGTGCCGGCGAAGCCGCGCGTCAGGCGCGCCGCCTGCGCGAGTTTCGACGGCGTCGCCGCGAGCGACAGCGCGAAACGCGCGAGCGCACCGAGGGGCGCCTGCTCGACGACCGCGACGACCTTCGCGCCCGCCGCGCGCGCGGTCGCGAGCGATGCGATCAGGAGCGGCCCGCTGCCCGCGATCACGACGCGCTCGCCGCGCACCGGCATGCCGCCCTTGATCAGCGCCTGCAGCCCGCCTGCGCCCGTCACGCCGGGCAGCGTCCAGCCGGGGAACGGCAGCAGCAGCTCGCGCGCGCCGCAGCACAGAATCAGCTTCCGGTAGCCGAGCAGCAGCCCGCGCTCCGCATCCTCGAGCAGCAGCGTGCCGGCCCGCGGCGCGGCGACGACGCGCGTCGCCGCGAGATGGCGCACGTTCGGCCGCCGCAGCGCGTCGAAGCTCGCCCGCGCCGGCGCGCTCGGCGCGACGTCCGGACCCTGCCGCCAGATCTGCCCGCCCGAGCGCGGGTTGTCGTCGACGATCGCAACCGTGCAGCCGCGCTTCGCGGCCGCCTGCGCGGCGGCGAGCCCAGCCGGCCCCGCGCCGACGATCGCGACATCGACCGTCAGATGCTCGTTCGTCATCGCGTCCGCTCCACCTGCATGCCTTCGCGGCAGAGCGTCTGGCACGCGAGCCGGCGCCGTCCGTCGATCGTCACTCTGCACTCCTGGCAAATGCCCATTCCGCAAAACGGCGCGCGCGCGGCGCCGCTGCACGACGTGCGCGTCGTGTCGTCGCCGCTCAGCGCGACCGCGGCCGCGACGGTCATGCCGTCGGCCACGGTCAGCGCGCGGCGATCCAGATAAATGATCATTGAAGCGCTCCGGTCACGGCCGATTTCGACGTCGACAAGAAGCGCCCCGGCGAGTACGGCTCGACGTCGATCGCCGCGCGCTCGCCGAACATCAGCGCGGCGAGCACGCGCGCGCTGCCGGGCGCGGTCGTCACGCCGAGCCCCTCGTGCCCGACCGCGAGCCACAGGCCACGCTGCGACGGATGCTCGCCGAGGAGCGGCAGGCCGTCGGGGCTCGCCGAGCGAAAGCCCGTCCACGCGCGGATGCCGTTCAGGCCGGCGAGCGCGGGCAGATAGCCGACCGCGCGGCGCAGCATTCGCGCGAGCACGGGCGCCTCGACGCGCGGGTCCTCGGTGTCGAACTGCCGCGACGAGCCGATCAGCAGTTGTCCCGTCGGCCGCGGCTGCACGTTGAACGCGACCGACGTGCCGTCGCTCGCATGCGCGCTCGCCGCATAGCCGAGCTCGACGAGCTGATGCGACACCTGCGACGGATAGCGGTCGGTGATCAGCAGATGGCCCTTCTTCGGCCGCAGCGGCAGCTCGGGCAGCAGCGCGCGCGCCGCGACGCCGTTCGCGACGACGACGCGTTCCGCGCGCAGCGTATCGCCGCTTTCGAGCGTCACGCTCGGGCCTTCGACGGCGACGGCTTTCGCGCGGCGCATCGCGACGCCCGGCAGCCGGTGCAGCAGCCAGTGCGCGGCGGCGGGCGCGTACAGGATGCCGTCGCCCGGAATCTTCAGCGCGCCGCCGAGATCCGCGCGCAGCATCGGCTCGAGCGCCGCGAGCGTCGCGCGATCGATCAGTTCGCCCGCGACGCCGCGCTCGGCGAGCGCCGCCTGCTTCGCGCGCGCGAGGTCCATCTCGTGCGCGTCGGCCGCGAGCCACAGCGTTCCGCAGTTGCGGTACGCGCAGCCGTCGGGCATCGCGTCGCGCAGCGCGTGCCACAGCGCGATCGAATCACGCGTGAGCGCGAGCTCGGCCGCGTTGTCGTCCATCGCGACGAGGTGGCCCATCCCCGCGCCCGTCGCGCCGCCGCTGCCGTCGTCGACGACGACGACGCGCAGCCCGCGCTGCGCGAACTCGTGCGCGCACGCGGCGCCGACGATGCCCGCGCCGATCACGACGACGTCGGTCTGCGAATCCGTCACGACGCGATGCCCCAGCCGAACGGATCGTCGTCTTCGATCAGGAGCGTCGCCTCGGCGGCGAGGTGCGCGCCGCCGCGAATCGTCGGCACGATGCCGCCGGCGGCGGGCGCGTAGCTCGCCGAGAACACGCTGCCGATCACGCTCGCCTGCCGCCACACCGCGCCGGGCGCGAGCTTGCCGTCCGCGGCGAGGCACGCGAGCTTCGCGCTCGTGCCGGTGCCGCACGGCGAGCGGTCGTACGCGTGGCCCGGGCACAGCACGAAGCTGCGGCTGTCGTGCTCGGGATCGTCGGCGAACAGCTCGATGTGATCGATCTCCGCGCCGTCGCGGCCCGTCACGCCCGCGCGTTCGAGCCCCGCGCGCACCGCCGACGCGTACGCGGTCAGCGCCGCGACGTTGTCGCCGGCGACGCGCTGGCCGTGGTCGCTCGCGAGGAAGAACCAGTTGCCGCCCCACGCGACATCGCCCGTCACCGCGCCGTGTCCCGGCACGTCGACGACGACGTCCTTGAGATGCCGGTAAGCGGGCACGTTGCGCACGCTGACCGACAGATCGTCGTGCAGCGTCGCCTCGACATCGCCGACGGGCGTCTCGATCCTGTGCACGCCGGGCGCGATGCGGCCCATGTGATGCAGCGTGCGCACGAGGCCGATCGTGCCGTGCCCGCACATGCCGAGATAGCCCGCGTTGTTGAAGAAGATCACGCCGGCCGCCGCGTCGGCCGCAACCGGCTCGCACAGCAGCGCGCCGACGAGCACGTCGCTGCCGCGCGGCTCGAGGATGCACGCCGCGCGAAAACGGTCGTGATCGCGCGCGAGCGCCGCGAGGCGCTCGGCCATCGGCCCGTCCCCCAGCGCCGGAAAGCCGGACACGACGACGCGCGTGGGTTCGCCGCCCGTATGCGAATCGATGATGTGGATGTGCTTCATGTCGCGTCGATTCAAGGTGGAAAGGCGCACAGCTTCCCCTGTGGCGCCGCCCGCCGCTTGTGGGTTTTCGATGATGCGCGCGACGAAATCGGCACAGGCCGGCGCGCGCGCCGGCGATCGCGCCCCGATTGTGCCGATTTCATCTTTTCACGGCTGGAAAAGCCTCAAGCCTCGCGGCGCATCGACAGCGATACTGGTTCTCGCTCCGACGACGCCCGTCGGCCATCCCATTCGAACGTAGGAGATTCTCAGTGAGCCGTAACGCCATTCAGTGGAGCGGGGTGTTCCCCGCCGTCAGCACCCAGTTCAAGCCGGACTTCTCCCTCGACATCGACGCGACGCACCGCGTCGTGAAGAACCTGGTGAACGACGGCGTGTCGGGCCTCGTCGTCTGCGGCACGGTCGGCGAGAACACCTCGTTGTCCACGTCGGAAAAACTCCAGGTGATCGAGGCCGCGCGCGACGCGGCGGGCGGCAAGGTGCCGGTGATCGCCGGCATCGCCGAGTTCACGACCGAGTTCGCGCGCAACACGGTGCGCGAGGCGCAGCGCGTCGGCGTCGACGGCGTGATGGTGATGCCCGCGCTCGTCTATTCGGCCAAGCCGCACGAGACGGCCGCGCACTTCCGCGCGGTCGCGACGGGCACCGACCTGCCGGTGATGGTCTACAACAACCCGCCGATCTACAAGAACGACGTGACGCCCGATGTGCTGATCGCGCTTCAGGACTGCGAAAACATCGTCTGCTTCAAGGATTCGTCGGGCGACACGCGCCGCTTCATCGACCTGCGCAACGCGGTCGGCGAGCGCTTCGTGCTGTTCGCGGGCCTCGACGACGTCGTCGTCGAGAGCATCGCGGTCGGTGCGCAAGGCTGGGTGTCGGGGATGTCGAACGCGTTCCCGAAGGAAGGCGAGACGCTGTTCCGTCTCGCGAAGCAAAAGCGCTTCGACGAAGCGCTCGCGCTGTATCGCTGGTTCATGCCGCTGCTGCATCTCGACGCGCGTCCGGACCTCGTCCAGTGCATCAAGCTGTGCGAAGAGCTCGTCGGCCGCGGCAGCGCGGTCACGCGCCCGCCGCGCCTCGCGCTCTCGGGCGACACGCTCGACGAAGTGAAGGCGATCGTCGCGAAGGCGCTCGCCGCGCGTCCGACGCTGCCGGACGTCGGTCTCTGACCGACGCGCCCGGCGGCCGGCCGGGGCGCATCGCCCCGGCGATGCGGGCATGCCATCGCGCGCCTGCCGATTGCGCCTGCCGATTGCGCCTGCCGGTTCGCGCCTGCCGGTTCGCGCCTGCCGGTTCGCGCCGGACGCCGCCCGCGAGCGGGCGCGCGGCGCGTTCCGCCACGCGCGACGGCCGAGCCGCGCCGCCGCCGCAACGCGCCGCGCGAAGTACCGCCCGCCGACTGCATCGCTCCGGCCGCCCGTCGGCCCCACTTGTTCGCCCCGACGAGGCCGACCGCCTCAGCCGCGGCGCACGCAAGCCACCGCGCCCCCGGCCGCAGACCGAAACGAAATCACCAATCCAATGGAGACAAGCCCATGCCCGCCCAAGGCAACGTTCATCGATCCGCGCCGCTCGCGCGGTCCGCGCCTCCCGAAGCCGGACACGGCAAGTTCAAGAAACAGCTTTCGCTGACCGATCTGACGTTCATCGGCCTCGGCGCGATTTTCGGTTCGGGGTGGCTGTTCGCCGCGAGCCACGTATCGACGATCGCGGGCCCGGCCGGCATCCTCTCCTGGCTGCTCGGCGGCTTCGCGGTGCTGCTGCTCGGCATCGTCTATTGCGAGCTCGGCGCCGCGCTGCCGCGCGCGGGCGGCGTCGTCCGCTATCCGGTGTTCTCGCACGGCCCGCTGCTCGGCTACCTGATGGGCGCGATCACGCTGATCGCGTTCTCGAGCCTGATCGCGATCGAAGTCGTCGCGGCGCGCCAGTACGCGGCCGCGTGGTTTCCGGGCCTGACGGTCGTGGGCTCGAGCAATCCGACGACGCTCGGCTGGCTCGTGCAGGCCGCCCTCCTCTGTTTCTTCTTCTACCTGAACTATTCGAGCGTGAAGACGTTCGCGACGGCGAACAACATCATCAGCATCTTCAAGTTCGTCGTGCCGCTGTCGGTGATCGGCGTGCTGTTCGCATTCTTCAAGCCCGCGAACCTGACGATGCACGGCTTCGCGCCGTTCGGCATGCCCGGCATCGAAATGGCCGTGTCGGCGGGCGGCATCATCTTCGCGTATCTGGGCTTGACGCCGATCGTCTCGGTCGCGAGCGAAGTGCGCAATCCGCAGCGGACGATCCCGATCGCGCTGATCCTGTCGATCGTGCTGTCGACGCTGATCTACGTGCTGCTGCAGCTCGCGTTCATCGGCAGCATCCCGACCGCGATGCTCGCGGGCGGCTGGCACGACGTCAGCCGCGCTTTCTCGCTGCCGTATCGCGACATCGCGCTCGCGCTCGGGGTCGGCTGGCTCGCGTACATGGTCGTCGCCGACGCGATGATCTCGCCCTCCGGCTGCGGCAACATCTACATGAACGCGACGCCGCGCGTCGTCTACGGCTGGGCGAAGACGGGCACGTTCTTCAAGGTGTTCACGCGCGTCGACGAAGCGTCCGGCATCCCGCGCGCGGGCCTGTGGCTGACGTTCGGCCTCGCGGTGTTCTGGACGATGCCGTTTCCGTCGTGGGAGGCGCTCATCAACATCGTGTCGGCCGCGCTCGTGCTGAGCTACGCGGTCGCGCCGATTTCGGTCGCCGCGCTGCGCCGCACCGCGCCCGACCTGCCGCGGCCGTTCCGCGCGAGCGCGTTCGCGATCACCGGCCCCGCGTCGTTCGTGATCGCCGCGCTGATCGTCTACTGGTCGGGCTGGAGCACGGTGTCCTGGCTGCTCGGCCTGCAGATCGCGATGTTCGTCATCTATCTCGCGTGCCGCCGCTGGGTGCCGACCGCGCATCTGAGCCTCGCCGAGCAAGTGCGCTCGTCGCTGTGGCTGATCGCGTTCTACGCGCTGATGATCGTCGCGTCGTATTTCGGCGGCTTCGGCGGCACCGGACAGCTCGCGCATCCGTACGACACCGTCGTCGTCGCGGTCATCGCGCTCGTCATCTACTACTGGGGCGCGCATACCGGCGTGCCGGCCGCGAAGCTGCGGCTCGACGACGACGAGGACTGACGCGCCGCGCATCCGCCTTTCTTTTTCACCGGCCGGGCCGGCAACGCCCGGCCCGCACTCTTCGAGGAAAAACCATGCGACTCACAGGCGAGCTTTTGATCGGTCAATCGGCGGCGTTCGGGCAGAACGGCGCATTCCGCGCAATCGAGGCCGCGACCGGCGCACCGCTCGAACCCGCATTCGGCGGCGCGAGCCTGCACGACCTGGAAGCGGCCTGCGCGCTCGCCGACGACGCATTCGACGCGTATCGCGAAACGCGCCTTAACGCGCGCGCCGCGTTTCTCGACGCGATCGGCCGGCACATCATCGCGCTCGGCGACGCACTGATCGAACGCTGCGCCGCCGAATCGGGCCTGCCGCGCGCGCGGATCGAAGGCGAGCGCGCGCGCACCGTCGGGCAGCTCGCGCTGTTCGCGTCGATCGTGCGCGACGGCGGTTTCCTCGATGCGCGCATCGACCCCGCGCGCCCGGACCGCAAGCCGCTGCCGCGCGTCGATCTGCGGCTGCGCAACGTCGCGATCGGGCCCGTCGCCGTGTTCGGCGCGTCGAATTTTCCGCTCGCGTTCTCGGTCGCGGGCGGCGACACGGCATCCGCGCTCGCGGCCGGCTGCCCCGTGATCGTCAAGGCGCATTCCGCGCATCCGGGCACCTCCGAGCTCGTCGGCCGCGCGATCCAGGCGGCCGTGCGCGAATGCGGGCTGCCGGCCGGCGTGTTCTCGCTGCTGTTCGACGCGTCGCGCGAGATCGGCCAGGCGCTCGTCGCCGATCCGCGCGTCAAGGCGGTCGGCTTCACCGGCTCGCGGCGCGGCGGCGTCGCGCTGATGCACATCGCGGCCGCGCGCCACGAGCCGATTCCGGTCTACGCGGAGATGAGCTCGATCAATCCGGTGCTGCTGCTGCCCGACGCGCTCGCCGCGCGACACGATGCGATCGCGCAGCAGTTCGTCGCGTCGCTGACGCTCGGCGCCGGCCAGTTCTGCACGAATCCGGGCCTCGTGCTCGGCGTCGACGGCCCCGCGCTGCGCGCGTTCGAGCGCGCGGCGGCGGCCGCCGTCGACGCGGCCGCGCCGGCGACAATGCTGACGCCGCCCATCCATGCAAGCTATGGCGAGGGCGTGGCGAGGCTCGCGTCGCACGATGCGCTCGAGCGGCTCGGCGAAGGCGCCGCGGGCGACCGCCATCAGGCACGCGCCGCGCTGTTCGCGACGACGGCGGACGCGTTCATGTCGCGCGCCGAGCTGCGCGACGAAGTGTTCGGCCCGGCGTCGCTGATCGTCCGCTGTCCGGACGCCGACACGCTGCACCGCGTGCTGAAGTCGCTCGAAGGCCAGTTGACGATCGCCGCGCATCTCGGCGACGGCGACGCGCCGCTCTTGCGCACGCTGCTGCCGACGCTCGAGCGCAAGGCCGGCCGCATTCTCGTCAACGGCTTCGGCACGGGCGTCGAAGTCGGCCACGCGATGGTGCACGGCGGCCCGTTCCCGGCGACGTCGGACACGCGCACGACGTCGGTCGGCGCGCGCGCGATCGAGCGCTTCCTGCGGCCGGTGTCGTATCAGGACCTGCCCGCCGCGCTGCTGCCCGACGCGATCCGGGACGGCAATCCGCTGCGTGTTCCTCAACGCATCGACGGCGCGATCGCGCCGCGGGAGCCGCGCGATGCCTGATCCGCAAGCCCTCGCGCAAGACGTCGTCCTGTCGCTCGACGACGTGCATGCGCTCGCGCTGCGCGTGCTGACGCACCACGGGCTGTCCGACGCGCACGCGCAGGCGATCGCGAACGTCGTCACGCAAGGCCAGCGCGACGAATGCCATTCGCACGGCGTCTACCGGCTGCTCGTCTGCGTGCGCTCGCTGCGCGTCGGCAAGGTCGATCCGCGGGCGGCGCCGACGCTGCGCCGGCGCTCGTCGTCGATCGTGTCGGTCGACGCGCATCGCGGCTTCTCGCTGCTCGCGTTCGAGACCGGCCTGCCGGTGCTCGTCGAGATGGCGCGGCGGCACGGCATTGCGGCGATGACGATCAACCGCTGCTACCACTTCTCCGCGCTGTGGCCGGAAGTCGAGGCGATCGCCGCGCACGGCCTCGCCGGCCTCGCGATGAACCCGAGCCATAGCTGGGTCGCGCCGGAAGGCGGCGCGAAGCCGGTGTTCGGCACAAACCCGTTCGCGTTCGCGTGGCCCCGGCCGGGCGGTCTGCCGTTCGTGTTCGATTTCGCGACGAGCGCGATCGCGCGCGGCGACATCGAATTGCACGCGAAAGCGGACAAGCCGATTCCGCCGCACTGGGCGATCGACGCGAACGGCGAGCCGACCACCGATCCGAAGGCCGCGCTGCAAGGCGCGATGCGCACGTTCGGCGGCCACAAGGGCTCGGCGCTCGCGGCGATGGTCGAGTTGCTCGGCGGCGCGCTGATCGGCGACATGACGAGTCTCGAATCGATGGCGTTCGACGACGGCGTCGGCGCGACGCCGTGCCATGGCGAGCTCGTCGTCGCATTCGATCCGAAAGTGTTCCTCGGCGACGATCTCGACGCGGGCCTCGCGCGCGGCGAGCGGATGCTCGATGCGATCGTCGCACAGGGCGCGCGGCTGCCGTCGCAACGGCGCTTCGACGCACGCGCGCGCAGCGTCGCGAACGGCGTGAGGATTCCGGCCCGGCTCCACGACGAGATCCTCGCGCTGCTCGATTGACCGGATCGACCGGATTGACCGATCGGCCGCGTCATCGGACGTCGCTCGCCCGCCGCCCCGCGCGAGCGAGCGACGCGCCCCCAACGCATCGTTCGCCGCCGGTCCGCAATTGCCGATTTCCACGATATCGCCCGCGCCTTTCGGCGTTCCGCCGTCCTGTAGAATCGCCGGCATTGCGTCACGTTCGTCTCCGCGCGGCCCGTATCCGGCCGCCGCGCGGTGCGTGTCCCGTGCTCCATCCCGCGCGTTGCACCGTCTGTCCGACGACGAGGCCCGCCGCCCGGCCCCGATCCGCGCGGTACACAACCATTCGAACCCAGATCGCCCTGACCATGCCCGCATCCGAATTGAGCGCCGCTTCGAGCGCCGCGCCACGCGCCCTCACGGGCCGCGACTACAAAACCCTGAGCCTCGCCGCGTTGGGCGGCGCGCTGGAGTTCTACGACTTCATCATCTTCGTGTTCTTCGCGCCCGCGATCGGCCAGTTGTTCTTCCCGCACGACATTCCCGACTGGCTGCGCCAGTTGCAGACGTTCGGCATCTTCACGGCCGGCTATCTCGCGCGGCCGCTCGGCGGCATCGTGATGGCGCACTTCGGCGATCTCGTCGGCCGCAAGCGGATGTTCACGCTGAGCGTGCTGCTGATGTCGGTGCCGACGCTCCTGATGGGCCTGCTGCCGACCTACGACAGCGTCGGCCTGCTCGCGCCGATCGCGCTCCTGCTGTTTCGCGTGCTGCAAGGCGCGGCGGTCGGCGGCGAAGTGCCGGGCGCGTGGGTGTTCGTGTCCGAGCACGTGCCGACGCAGCGCATCGGCTACGCGTGCGGCACGTTGACCGCGGGCCTGACGGCGGGCATCCTGCTCGGCTCGCTCGTCGCGACGGCGGTCAACAGCCGCTTCTCGGCGGCCGAAGTCGGCGCGTTCGCGTGGCGCATTCCGTTCCTGCTCGGCGGCGTGTTCGGCCTCTTCTCCGTCTATCTGCGCCGCTGGCTGCACGAAACGCCCGTGTTCGCCGAGATGAAGGCGCGCAAGACGCTCGCGGCCGAGATCCCGCTGAAGGCGGTGATCCGGGACCACGGCCGCGCGGTGATCGTGTCGATGCTGCTCACGTGGATGCTGTCGGCGGCGATCGTCGTCGTGATCCTGATGACGCCGACGCTGCTGCAAAAGCAATTCCACATCGCGCCCGCGACCGCGCTGTTCGCGAACAGCATCGCGACGCTGTGCCTGACGGCCGGCTGCATCACCGCCGGCTCGCTCGCGGACCGCGTCGGCGCGAAGGCGGTGCTGTCGATCGGCGGCATCGTGCTCGCCGCGTGCTACTACATGATGTTCACGCAGCTCGCGGCCGACGCGACACGCCTCGTGCCGCTCTACGCGCTCGCGGGCTTCGTCGTCGGCACGATCGGCGCGGTGCCGTTCGTGCTGGTCAGGAGCTTTCCGGCCGTCGTGCGCTTCTCGGGCATCTCGTTCTCGTACAACGTCGCATATGCGGTGTTCGGCGGGCTCACGCCGGTGATCGTGTCGCTGATGATGAAGTCGAATCCGCTCGCGCCCGCGCTGTACGTCGCGGCGATTTGCGTGCTCGGCGCGGTCGCGGCGATGTTCGCGAAGGACGCTGAATAATTGATGTTCGCGCGGGCGGCGACGCGCCGCCCGCACATGTCGATGTCGGCGCGCTCACGCAATTGGGCAAGCGAGGCGCGCGGATATTACCGGCATGCTCCGCGCCGCCGCCTCCTGCCTCCTGCTGCTTGCTGCTTGCTGCTTGCTGCTTGCTGCTTGCTGCTTGCCGCTTGCCGCTTGCCGCTTGCCGCCGCATCTTACGCCGCCGCGAACACTGACCGGACGTGGCCGCCTCCCCATCCGCGCCGCATCCGACATTTCAGAAGAGCCCGCAACGTCGCCGCGCCGCGCGGCACTACGATGCGCGCATGGACTCGCACACGCCCCACCCCGCC
This sequence comes from Burkholderia sp. ABCPW 14, assembly GCF_001523835.1. Lineage (NCBI taxonomy): Bacteria > Pseudomonadati > Pseudomonadota > Betaproteobacteria > Burkholderiales > Burkholderiaceae > Burkholderia > Burkholderia sp. ABCPW 14. Next base: position 36,782 of record NZ_LOVS01000213.1, read on the forward strand.
CTCTCCCGCGCCGCGCTCGTGCGCATCGTCTCGACCGTGAGCGCCGGCTTCGTCATCACGCAGCTCGACGTCACGATCGTCAACGTCGCGCTCGCGCGCATCGGCATCGATCTGCGCACGGGCGTCGCGGGCCTGCAATGGATCGTCGATGCGTACACGCTCGCGGTCGCCGGGCTGATGCTGTCGGCCGGCGCGCTCGGCGACCGCTTCGGCGCGCGCCGGCTGTTCGCAGCCGGGCTCGCGCTGTTCGCGTTCGCGTCGTTCTTCTGCGGCATCGCCGCGAACGCGACGACACTGATCGCCGCACGCGCACTGCAAGGACTCGCGGCCGCCGCGATGCTGCCGAACTCGCTCGCGCTCCTCAATCACGCATGCGCGCATGATCCGCGCCTACGGGCGCGCGCGGTCGGCTGGTGGACCGCGTCGGGCGCGATCTCGATCGCCGCCGGCCCGGTGATCGGCGGCGCGCTGATCGCGCAATTCGGCTGGCGCAGCATCTTCTTCGTCAATCTGCCGCTGTGCGCCGCGGGGCTCGTTGCAACGTTGCTGTGGATCGACAAGGACGAAACGAGCGCGGCGGCTTTCGCCTCCGGCAAGCGCGCCGCCGCCGCATCGCGCTTCGCCGATCCGGCCGCGAACCCGGATGCGTCCCGTCCGAGCGCCGCCATCCGCGCCGCCGCCGACATCCGTCCGCGCGGCATCGACCTCCCCGGCCAATCCCTCGCCGTCGTCGCGCTGACACTCTTCACCGGTGCGGTGATCGACTGGCATCCGACGCTCGTCGCCGTCGCGCTCGCGGCGGCCGCCGCGTTCGTGTTCGTCGAATCGCGCAGCGCACATCCGATGATGCCGCTCGCGCTGTTCAGGCAGCGCACGTTCAGCGTCGCCGTGCTGTTCGGCGTCTGCATGAATCTGTCGTACTACGGCGTCATCTTCGTGCTGAGCCTGTATTTGCAGCGCGTGCGGCACGACACACCGCTCGAGGCGGGGCTCGCGTTCCTGCCGCTCACGGGCGGCTTCCTGCTGTCGAACGTCGCGAGCGGCTGGGCCACCGCGCATTTCGGCGCGCGCCGGCCGATGATCGTCGGCGCGCTGATCGGCGCGACCGGGTTCGCGCTGCTGAGCGCGACGCGCGCCGATACGCCGATCGCCGCGCTCGCCGTGCCGTTCCTGCTGATTCCGGGCGGCATGGGGCTCGCCGTGCCCGCGATGACGACGACCGTGCTCGCATCGGTCGAGCGTGCGCGCGCCGCGACTGCGTCGGCCGTGCTCAACACCGCGCGGCAGGCGGGCGGCGCGATCGGCGTTGCCGGATTCGGTGCGCTCGCGAGCGGCGCGCTGCCGGCGCAGATCGTTTCGGGCTTGCACGCGTCGGCGCTCGTGTCGGCGGCGCTCTTCGTCGCCGCGGCGGCGATCGCAACCGCCGCGCGCGGCGCGCCGCATCCGGCGACGTCGGCCGAGCCCGCGAGCGCGAACGCGCGCTGAGCCGGCGCACACGAAGCGAATCACGTCGGGCGAACGCGCTGAAACCGGTTGCGGGAGAAAGACTGGAAATATCGATGCGGCACGTCACGCGCTGCGCGACGCGCGCCCGCCGCACGCGATGGCTGCGCCGCGCCGCTTCGAGCGAAGCGCCGCGCGCAAGCTCGGCGGCAAGTTCAGCGCAGCGACCCGTACGACGACGACCGCCGCGCGCCGTCGATACTGACGCTGCCCGCGCCCGTCACGTACAGCAGCAGGAAGCCGCCCGCGATCGCGACGTTCTTCCAGAAGTGCACGACCATGTCGCGCTGCAAAGCCGAATTGGTCGCGTCCCAGAAATTGTGACCGATGAGCGCGGCGGCGAGCGTGTAGAACGCGAGCACGAGTGCGAGCGGCTTCACCTTGTACCCGACGACGAGCAGCAGGCCGCCCAGCGCTTCGAGCGCGACGATCGCGGGCGCCGCGACCTGCGTGAACGGCACGCCGAGCCCCTTCAGATAGCCGACGAACTCGCCGTAGCCCAGAAGCTTCATCGCGCCGCCCCAAAGGAACAGCACGGCAAGCAGGAGCCGTGCGAAAAAAATGACGCCGGAATCGACGGAACGCGTCATGCGTGACCTCCTGGTGATGAATCGACGCAGCCGCGCCGGGCGCGGCTATCTCGTAAATCCGCCAGAATAGGAGGTCTCGCCCGTCGTTCCAAGCAAAAGGTTGTAGCAAAACGTTGCGATCCCGCTCATTCCCCGCTTATCTGCCGCAAATTTCGCAACAGATTCATCGTCTTACCACGCGCAAGTAAAGCGAGTTGAATTACATCAACTTCATCTACGTGCCACCTAACGTGACGGATGCATGCAACGTGTTTTCGGGACGGTTTCAGCGGGCACTGCCGCTAGGGTCGTCACCCTGTGTCCGGTTAATCCACCCCCCCGAACTCTAGGGAAACAACCCGCGACATCTACAGACGCTCGATGCTCCACGCGGAGTAGCAGGCGTCCATCCGCGCATCTCCCAAAGGCATGCGGGGATCAACTAACGTACCGATAGAATTGCCGAACCCGAGCCCACACAACAGGACCAATCGATGCCCCGCCCCCGCCTATACAAATACTTCTCCGATCGAAAGTGGGCCGAAGAATTTTTCGACGGAAAGCTCCTGTTTCGTTCACTGGCCTACTTTCGAGACTATGAAGATAATCACGTACGAAGCGACGACAAGGAGGGAACGAGCGTCTATCGCCCGAACGGTGGGCTGATCATTAACAATCTCACTCAAGGGACGACATTCACTTTGCCATACCACGCATTCGAATCGTCAGCGAAGCAGGACGAAATCTTCGTCTATTGCCTCAGCAGATCCCTCAGTGAGATGCTTCGTCAAAGATTCGACGCGGCAGTTTGCGTGGAGGTCCTGGATGTCGCGGCCTTCTGCACGCGAATCACGGCGGCATTGCCGCCAGCCGCCACATTCCCGGGCCAATCGGGCAAGACCAAAATCGGATGGCGGGTCGACTACTACAATGAGGCTGAAGCGGCGAATCCACGCTGGGCGTTGCCGGACATGATCGCCACCGCCAAATCGAAAGGCTATGCTTGGCAAGAAGAGTTCCGGTTAGTGTTCTCACTTACCAAGGCATTCGCGTTTGAGAACGTTACCCCCCGGTTAGTGCATGTCAACTCGAAAGACGCTGCCAAACCTGACGAACATCACAAGCGCCTCGTATGCGCACAGGGCCTCCGTGACATCTGTAGACTCGTCGAATTTAACGCCAGAATGATCCACGGGGGCATACAAGATTTTCCACATGCAGACGGCCCGCCAAAGCGAGCCGCCGTGTAGGGTCGTCACCCGGTGTCGGTTTAATCCACGTGCAGGCTGTTCAGGATGTCAGCCGCCTCGCGGCCCGTGCTGTCCGGGCAGAGGTGCGCGTACTTCTGGGTCATCGACGGATTCGCGTGGCCCAGCAGCAGTGACACCTTCAGCAGTGAGACGCCCTTCTGCACCAGCCGCGACGCGAAGGTGTCCCGGAAGGTGTGAGGCGTTACGCGATCCCGCATCGGGTCTCTGCCTCCCGCTCGGCCCGCGCCCACTCCTGATACTCCAGCTCGTGACGCAGCCGGGCGGCGCAGGACACCCGGCCCCCCGTTCAGCCGGCGTCCACTGGGTTCGCCAGGGCCGTGAGGACGGCACACGCCGCAATGGTCTCCGCATCGAGCGCACCAAACACGGCAGTCGCGTCCGCAATGCGCTTCGTGTTCGGATCTTCGCGCTTGTCGGCGTACTCGGCCTGCTTCGCCGTAACCGCCGCCGCCATCGGGCCGATCAGCTCCGAGGCAATGCGTTGATCATGCTGGACTTCCCCGAGGTCTCGGGTCGTCGTGGTGCCGTCCTCTTTGTCGCGGACGAAGGTCCTGCGGTAGCGATCGATTCCGCGCTGGACCTGGAAATGCTCCCAGGCCCGCTGCGCGTTGTGATCGGACGCGCCTACAGGCACTGGCTTTACCGTATACGAAAACGTGACGGGCGCAACTCCTTGATTCGATTCGCTGTCAGATGCGAGCAAAATCCTTCCCCTTAGAAATCGATAACTTAGGGAACTGATTACGCCGGTCTAACGTTGTAGCAAATCTTTACACGGCAGTCCGTACGAAGCAGCGCAAAACAGGGCCGCAGCGCAGGTGCGCGGACCCGCATGCATCACGTTTTCGCCGGCAGCAACGAGCCAGCCCACGCTGTCACGAACCGCGGCGTGCGCACCGGCGCGCTCGCCGCCGACGCGTTCAATGCACGACCATCCCCGTCAGCCAATACGCCTGCACGCAAGTCATCACGCCGACGATCAACGCGAAGAACAGGCTATGCCGGAGCGTGAAGCGGAACAGATCCGCCTCGTGTCCGACGAGACCGACCGCCGCGCAAGCGACCGCGATCGACTGCGGCGAAATCATCTTGCCCGCGACGCCGCCCGTCGTGTTCGCCGCGACGAGCAGCGTGCTCGGCACGCCGATCTGCTGCGCGGTCGTCGCCTGCAGCGAGCAGAACAGCGCGTTCGACGATGTATCGGAGCCCGTCAGGAACACGCCGATCCAGCCGAGCAGCGGCGAGAAGAACGGGAACGCGGCGCCCGTGCCCGCGAGCAGCAGCGCGAGCGTCGCCGACATCCCCGAATAGTTCTCGACGAACGCGAACGCGAGCACGAGACCGATCGACAGCACCGGACGCTTCAGGTCCTTCAGCGTCTCGACAAACGTGCGCAGCCCGGTGCGCGCCGGAACGTTCAGGATCGCCATCGATACGATCGCCGACAGCAGGATCGCGGTGCCCGTCGCCGCGAGCAGATCCCAGTTGAACACGGCGGGCACGGGCGTCGGATGCGCGACGACGGGCGCCATCTTCTGCGTGAGCTTGTCGAGGTGCGGAATGTGGAACGGCAGCGTCGTGAACGCGAGCGCGCCGCCCTTCGCGAACAGCGCCTTGAACGGCTTCATGCTCCAGATCGTCACCATCACGGTCAGCACGACGAACGGCGACCACGCGCGCACGATCTGCGCGAGCGAGTACGGCGAAGGCTGCCGGCCGCCCATCGCGCGCGCGCCGCCCAGGCCGCCCGGCATGCCGCCCAGCGCGAGCGCGCCGCCGCCCGCCGCGGCGGCCATGCTCGCGCCCGCGGCTTCGCGCGCGCGCTTCGGCTGCCACACCTTCAGGAACGACGCGAGCGCGAAGAGGCTCGCGAGCGCGGACGTCACGTCGGGCAGCTCGGGCCCGATGTAGTTCGACGTGAAGAACTGCACGAGCGAGAAGCTGCCGCCCGCGACGAGCGCGGCGGGCCACGTTTCGCGCACGCCCTTCACGCCGTCCATCACGAACACGAGCCAGAACGGCAGGAAGAACGACAGGAACGGCAACTGGCGTCCCGCCATCGCGCCGACCGCCATCGGATCGAGGCCCGATACCTGCCCCGCGACGATCACCGGAATCCCGAGCGCGCCGAACGCGACGGGCGCGGTGTCCGCGATCAGGCAGAGGCCCGCCGCGTAGAGCGGATTGAAGCCGAGGCCGACGAGCAGCGCGGCCGTGATCGCGACCGGCGCGCCGAAGCCCGCCGCGCCTTCGAGGAATGCGCCGAACGAGAAGCCGATCGGCAGCATCTGCAAGCGCTGATCGTCGGTCAGCGACACGATCGAGCTGCGGATGACATCGAACTGGCCGCTCTTCACGACGATCTTGTAGAGGAACACCGCGGTGACGATGATCCATGCGATCGGCCACAGGCCGTACGCGAAGCCGTAGGCGGCCGATGCGAACGCGCGCTCGGCGGGCATCCCGTAGACGGCGATCGCGACGACGAGCGAAAGCGCGAGCGTCAGCGCGCCCGCGACGTGCCCCTTGAGCCGCAGCACCGCGAGCGACACGAAGAAAAGAATGATCGGCGCGCCGGCTGCAAGCGCCGACCAGCCGACGCCGCCAAGCGGCAAATAGACCTGGTTCCAAACCTGCACGGGTGTCTCCTTCCATGAATGAATCTGAATCGGGCGACGGCCTCGCGGCCGTTCGAATCGATGCGCCGGTCAGTGCCGGCGCTTTGGTATCGGTGCGGTGCGCGAGGTTGGCGCGCGTCGCCTGTTTCTGGGTGTCGGGGGGGATTCAACAACGTTGAATCGCCGGGTTGCTGCGTTCGGTTTTCGCTTCTTGCCGCTTCTTTGCTTCTTTGCTTCGATGCTTCTTTGCTTCGATGATTCGATGCTTCGATGATTCGATGCTTCGATGCTCTGATGCTCTGATGCTCTGATGCTTCGTTGCTTCGTTGCTTCGTTGCCGCCCCGCACATTCGCGATATCGCGACGACGCCGCACAGCAATCAGCACACCGCACTTCTTTGCGCGACCGCGTCGTGCATCGGCGAACATTTCGACGAGCAACGCGCGTTGCGAGGTGCGACGCGACGCGGCACGATCCATCGAGCACGCCGCGTTCGAACGCAGCGCGCATCGGATGCCTCATCCATGCTGGCTTTCAGGCGTCGTCGCAAATCAGCACGAGAACCCGCTGCGGCCCATGCACGCCGACCTGAACGGTCTGCTCGACGTCGGCGGTGCGCGACGGCCCCGTGATCACGTTGACCGCGCGCGGCAACACAGGCACCGACGCGCGCACGCGCGCCCAAGCGTCCTCCATCGTCGCGACGATCGCGCTGCGATTCACGAGCACGACGTGCGTCGCGGCGACGAAATTGAGCGACGTCGGCGTCGCTGTCGACGACAGGCACATGACACTGCCCGTCTCCGCGATCGCCGCGAACGACGGCGTCACGCTGACGAGTCCGTCGCGCCGCAAGTCGACGCCGGGCAGCGCGCCGTGCGTGCGCCACGGCAGCGCTTCGAGCGCCGCCGCGACGACGAGCGGCGCGCCGGCCAGGCCCGCGTCGCGCAGATATGCATCGACCGCCGCGGGCGCGTCGGCGGCCGTCGCGATACGCGTGCACGTAGCCGACACCTGCTGCGCCTTCGCGACGAAGCGCGCGACGAGATCGATGTCGCCGAGCAATATCGCCGGGCCGCGCGCGGCGCAAGACGCGGCGGAAAACGATGCGTCCGACGCAAACGCGGCATTCGCATTCGGCGCGGCGGATGCACCCCCGCCCTTCGTTTGCGCCGGCGCCGGAAACTGCGCGGCAAGCTGCGCGCGCTCGCTGCCGAGCGCCGCGCGGATACGGCCGAGAATGTCGTCGCGCGCGCTCATCGACGCACCTCCGATTGGCTTGCGCGCGTCGCGTCCCACGTCTCGAAGAACGTGCGCGGCGGCGGTTTCGGCAATTCGCGCGAATCGGTCCAGCCGGACGCGAACGGCACGCGCGCGATGCTGCCGCGCTTGCCGCCGAGGCCGCGCAGCACGCGCGCGCCGACGCGCGTCAGCCAGTGATACAGCGCCGGCCGCCGCGCGAGCACGCCGAACGCGCGCAGCAGGAAGCGCGTGCCGGGCGCGGTGAGCCGCGCGTCGAACAGCATCCCGCGCAGCTTCTTGAGCAGCGTCGGCAGCGGAATCTTCACCGGGCACACTTGCGCGCAGCGTCCGTTCAGCGTGCACGCGTTCGGCAGATCGGTGTCGTGTTCGATGCCTTGCAGGAGCGGCGTGAGGACGGCGCCCATCGGCCCCGGATAGACCCAGCCGTATGCATGCCCGCCGACCGCGCCGTACACCGGGCAATGGTTCATGCACGCGCCGCATCTGATGCAGCGGAGCATGTCGCGGAACTCACCCGCGAGCATCCGCGTGCGGCCGTTGTCGACGAGCACGACGTGATACTCGCGCGGCCCGTCGAGATCGTCGTCGCGCTTCGGGCCCGTGCTGAACGTCGTGTACGACGTGATCTCCTGCCCCGTCGCGCTGCGGCCGAGCAGGCGCACGAACAGCGCGACGTCGTCGAGCGTCGGCACGACGCGTTCGATGCCCGCCGTCACGATATGCACGCGCGACAGCGTCGACGTGAGATCGCCGTTGCCTTCGTTCGTGCAGATCACGTTCGAGCCCGTCTCGGCGACGAGATAGTTCGCGCCCGTGATGCCGACGTCGGCGACGAAGAACTTGTCGCGCAGCACCTTGCGCGCCTCGCCCACGACGTCCGCGACGGTCTCGCGAGGCCCGTCGTATTGCGCGGCCGAATGATGCTCGGCAAACAGTTCGGTAACCTGACCGATCGTCTTGTGCAGCGCCGGGAACACGATGTGGCTCGGTCCTTCGTGCGCGAGCTGCACGATGTATTCGCCGAGATCGGTTTCGACGACATCCATCCCCGCGCCCTCGAGCGCGGCGGGCAGCCCGATCTCCTCGCCGACCATCGACTTGCCGCGCGTGATGGTCTTCGCGTTCGCGTCGCGGCAGATCTTCAGCACGATCTCGCGCGCGTCGGCCGCGTCGTTCGCCCAGTGGACGACGCCGCCCGCGCGCGTGACGGCCGCTTCGTAGCGTTCGAGATACGTGTCGAGATTCGCGAGCACGTGGTCCTTCACCGCCTTCGCGCGCTCGCGCAGCAGCTCGAACTCCGGCAGCAGCGACACGACGCGCCGCCGCTTCTCGATCCAGCCTTCGCCGAGTAGCCCGAGCGCTTCCTGGAGCTGCGCATCGTGCAGCGCGGCGCTCGCGCGCGCCTTGAACGTCGTCGTCGCGGAAGGTTGCGCGCTCATTCGCCCTCCCCGCAGATCGGCTCGACGTTCATCCCGGTCAGCACTTCGGCGACGTGATAGACGCGCACCGGGCTCCCTTCGCGCTTCAGCCGCCCGCCGATGTTCATCAGGCAGCCGAGGTCGCCGCCCGCGAGCACGGCCGCGCCGCTCGCGGCGACGTTCGCGGTCTTGTCGCTGACGATCTTCGTCGAGATCTCCGGATACTTCACGCAGAACGTGCCGCCAAAACCGCAGCAGACTTCGGCATCCTTCATTTCCGTCAGCGCGACGCCCTCGACGCGCGACAGCAGCGCACGCGGCTGCGCCTTGATGCCGAGGCCGCGCAGGCCCGAGCAGGTGTCGTGATAGGTCAGCGTGCAGTCCGGCACCGCGACGCGCTCGGGGCCCGCCCAGCCGAGCACGTCGGTCAGGAAGCTCGTCAGCTCGTGCGCGCGGGCGGCGAGCCGCTCGGCGCGCGGCTTCCAGGCGGGATCGTTCGCGAGCAGGTCCGGGTAATCGTGGCGCAGCGTGCGGATGCACGAGCCGGACGGCGCGACGACGTAGTCGTAGCCTTCGAACACGTCGATCGTGCGGCGCGCGATGCGGCGCACGTCGTCGAAATCGCCGCTGTTCAGCGCCGGCTGGCCGCAGCAGGTCTGCGCGCGCGGCGCATCGACCGTGCAGCCGGCCGCCTCGAGCAATTGCACGGCGGCGAGCGCGGCGCTCGGCCGAAAGAGATTCGCGAGGCACGTGACGAACAGTCCGACGCGCGGCGTCTCGCGTGCGCCGCCGGACGAGCCGGCGGTCTGCGGGGATGGGTTCATGTGTTTCATCCCGGCCGCTCGTCGCGGCCGTTTCTTCGCTTCAACGGATCGCCGCGCGATCGCGCGCGGCTGGCTTCGGTGACCTATACTTGGTCATGTTGGTCTGACCACGCTGGCCAAGATAGTGAGATGGCGACCGGCTGTCAATGTCGCGGCCATCAGGGAAAACGCCGACCCAAATCTTGCCGATCGCGCCGAAACCCGCGCCGGCATTGCCTCGGACGGCCGTCGACGCCCCGGCGGGTATAATTCCGCGCGGCCGCCGCACGCCCCGGCGCAGGTCGGCCGACGCGCGGCGAGCGCCCGGCCGCGAGGGCCGGCACCGCGCACCCCAACCGTCCAGAAGGCCCGTGCATGACGTTTCAGCCTGTCGAGTCCTATACCCGCGTGCGCCTGTCCGACGTGGTGTCCGATCAGATCAAGTCGCTCATCTCGGCCGGCAAGCTGCTGCCCGGCCAGAAGCTGCCGACCGAGCGCGAGCTCGCCGCGCAGCTGAACGTGTCGCGCCCGTCGCTGCGCGAGGCGCTCGTGCGGCTCGAAGCGGACGGCTTCATCGGCTCGGTCGGACGCGGCGGCTTCGTCGTCGCGGACATCACGGCGCCCGTCGTGTCGAACCCGCTCGCCGATCTGCTGCTGCAAAACCCTGAAGCGAGCCACGACGTGCTCGAGCTGCGGCACGGCCTCGAAACGATCTCGACCGCCTACGCGGCCGAGCGCGCGACGCCCGGCGATCTCGCGAAGATCAAGGACGCGTTCGATTCGCTCGCGGGCCTGTCGCTGAAGCACGAGCCGGGCCGGCTCGCCGAGGTCGACGCGAACTTCCACCTCGCGATCGCCGATGCGACGCACAACGTCGCGCTGATCCACGTGATGCACGGCATCCACGGGCTGCTGCAGGAATCGATGCACAAGTCGCACCGGCTCGTGAACCATGCGGACATGATGGAGCGCGCGCTCCTCGAGCAGCACACCGAAATTTACGAAGCGATCGCCGCCAAGGACCCCGAACGCGCGCGCGCCGCGGCTGAGCGGCATCTGCAGTACGTGCGGACGCTGTACGAACGGGCGGCGTAACGCGTTCGTCACGCCGCGGCCGCCGTCGTCGATGCTAAATTGGGATTTTTCGACGAGGAGCGCGCATGCCGACGCCGGACCATCCATGGAATTCGCTGGAGATCGTCAAGCTCGCCGCCGGCGTCCTCACGCCGCTTTCCGTCGCCGCGTTCGGCTGGCTTCTCAGCCATCGGCTCAAGCAGCTCGAGCTCGTCCAGTGGACGAACCAGAAGCTGATCGAAAAGCGGCTCGCCGTCTATGACGCGGTCGCGCCGCTCCTCAACCGCCTGCTGTGCTTCTACACGTGGGTCGGCCCGTGGAAGGACATCTCGCCCGACGACGTGATCCGCACGAAGCGCGAGCTCGACCGGACGATCCACATCTACCGCCACCTGTTCGACGACGACGTCTACCGCGCCTATCAGGCGTACCTCGACGCGCTGTTCGACACGCATTCCGGCGCCGGGCAGGATGCGCGGATCAGGTCGACGATCGCGAGCCCCGACGGCGACCGCATCGGTCACGGCACCTATCAATGGCATCCCGCCTGGTCGGCCCGCTTCTCGAGCGCGAACGTCGCGTCGCGGGACGAAGTGAGGGCGCGCTATCAACGCATCATGGACGGGCTGCGCGTGTCGCTGGGCGTCGCGCGATGACAGCCGCGGGCAGCGCGCGACGCCCAGCCGTCGAGCCCTCGGATCCTCCGGCCGCTGCAACGTCCGCCGACACAAAAACCGCGAAACGTCACGGACTGCACATCAATGTGTCACACGCCGCGTGTCTGATTCGGGGTACCGATCTTGGTTGACTTCGTTGATCTCACGGCCCTCACGTGGCGTCGGCGCACGCGCGCCGCGTTGCCCGGGACCGGACCGGCACCGACATGAAAGCACGGCCGATGCTCGAATACGCGCTGCACCCGGTGGAGGATCGACTGGTCCACGTCGACGAACTCTGTCGTGCGGACCCCGTCCCGCGCGGGTGGGCGCGCTGCCCGCTCTGTCTGGAAGCGCTCTATGTCGTGCAGTTGCGCGACCGTTCGCACGCGCGCCGCTTCGTCCATCTGGCGGGCGAATTCGCGCGCTGCCCGCTCGTCAACGACGCGCTGCCGAACCCGCTCGCCGTCCACGTCGGCCCGCCGCTCGACGAGCACGGCCGGCGGCAGCGCGCGACCTTTTTGCGCCACTGGCAGCGGCATCTGCACACGATCCGGCAGACGGCGTCCGCGTTCGGAATCGCGCGCTTCATGCGCGTGATCGAGCACGCGGACGTGCTGAAGCTGTGGGCATGGCCGACGCTCGCGCAACGCGACATCCCATACATCCTGCTCGTGCTGACCGAGTTTATCGCCGCGCCGCGCGGCGAGAAACAGGCTGCGTGGTCGCGCTTCTGGTTCGATGCATCGGTGCAGCAGATCGGCGATCTGAGCAAGCCGCGCGGCATGCTGCCCCGACTGTTCCGGCTGCGCTACCGATTACCCAGGATGTCTAAGTTTCCGAATGCGCGGCATCTGATCGACTGCCAGCCGGTGCAGATGGACGACGCCGGCCCGAGCGTCCCGGCAATCGGCACGCCGCGCGCCGACATCGCCGCGTTCGAGACGTTCGCCGCGCGTTTCGCGCGGCAACCGATCGAATGAGCAGGAAGATCGCGCGGCTCGCGAACCTGCGCTGCGCGCGAACGCGTCACGTATAGAGCGACGCGTCGGGCAGCACGCCCGTCAGCGCATAGCGGCCGACGTCGCGCAGCCGGTAGTCGAGCGGATCGTGCAGCGTGTGCGTGCGCGCATTGCGCCAGAAGCGGTCGAGCGCGAGCGGCGCGGCCGTCGCGCGCGCGCCGCAGGCGTCGAACAGCGCCTCGCTGACGTCGAGCGCCGCGCGCTGCGCGACGATCTTCGCCTCCGACACCGCGAGCGCGACTTCCGCGCGCGCATCGGCCGTCAGCGCCGCCTTCTTCGCCCATGCGGCCTGCAGCGCCCGCGCCGCGCGATCCGCGAGCGCCTCGGCGCTCACCGCCTGCACGCGCATGTCGCCGAAGCGCTGCAGCGTGTACGGATCGTCGGCCGCGCGCTCGACGCCCGAATGCACCCACGGCCGCCCCGCCCGCTGCACGTAGTCGCGCGCCTCGGCGAGCGCGCCTTCCGCGATGCCGACGAAAAGATTCGTCAGCACGAGCTGCGACACGAGCGTGCGCAGCGTCGCGCGCGGCGTCGGCGGCGTCTCCGAGCGATGCAGCACTTCGTCGGGCCCGACGCGCACGCCGTCGAACGACACGCTGCCGCTGTCGGTTTGCCGCTGGCCGATCGGATCCCAGTCGTCGCGCACCACGATGCCTTCGCGCTCGGTCGGCACGACGGCGAACACCGGCTTGCCCGTGTCCGGATCGTGCGCGGATATCGTCATCCGCTGCGAGCCGCGCGTGCCCGAGCAGAAGCCCTTGACGCCGTCGAGCCGGTAGCCTCCGTCGCCCGTCGCGTGTGCGACGAGCCGCGCGTCGAGCGGGTTCACCGCGTTGCCCCACCACCAGTCGTGCGCGACCGTGCCGCGCAGATAGCGCTCGCGCTGCGCGGCGCTGCCCCACACGTCGACGCTGACGATCTGCAAGCATTGAAAGCCGAGCAGATGCGCGAGCGCACTGTCGACGCGCGCGAGCGCGCGGATCGTGTGATAGATCACGGGCCAGCCGGCTTCCTGGCCGCCGAATTCGCGCGGCACCGCAAGCGTCAGCAAGCCGGCGTCGGCGATCCACTGCTTCTCGCGCGCCGCGTGGCCGCCCGCGCGATCGCGCTCGGGCGCGCTCGCGCGCAGTGCCGCGATCAGCTCGGCGAGCGTGCGCGGCCCGCGGTCCGCTTCGGCAGTCAGTTCAACCAGGACTCGTGGATCGTTCATACGGAGGCTTCCCAGATGGCGGGCTTGTCGGTCGATGCGACGGCGGGCCGCGATGTCACGCGTGCGCACGCGCCGCGCCGCCGGTTGTTGTCGATCGCCCGATTAGCGGTGTGGTGTGCGTCGAATACTAGCGCCGGGCACCTGTAATCAATGTACAAATATGTGTCGGAACATCGCCGCGTCACACACCCGCGCCGACGTGCATCGAAATACGCGGCGCGTGGCCGTGTGGAGGATCGGCGTCGCCCGGCGAGCATGCGCGTCGACGATCGACAAGGATTGCTTACGTTTCTTGCGAAGGCCTCATTGTCCGGACATTCACGCGTCGCGGCAATCCGCTTGCCAGCCCGACGTTCATGCATTGCGCGCCGCGCAGCCTTAGGAGGCGGTCGGACGACTCGAACCGCGCCATGCTGCGAGCCGATTGCGATCGTCATCGTGTCGCCGTCGTCGCGACGCGGCCGTGGCATTGCTTCCCGAAAACCGCCATCGTCACGCGCCCGCATGTCAGTTCCATGTGCGGGCGCTCGCGCAGCGCATGCCGTCGGCGTCGCCATCGCGATGGCAGCCGTGGCGCTCGCCGTCCGCGTGCCGCGTCGACGCGCCGTGAACGACGCGCACGTTCCGAAGCGTTCCGCAGCTGCAACGGTGAGCTTCTTCGGGAGCCGACGCAACGCCCGCCATGCGGACGCGATGTCCGGCCCGCGCCCGCGCGACGCTTGCCGTCGCATCCGGCGCGCCGTCTCGCGCGCCGGTTCGCGCCATCCGTTCTTCGGCATCGGGCGGGCCCCTCCTTCGCCGAGCGCGCTCACGCGCGCTTCGTCAGCCGCCGCACGATGCGATCGCCGCTGAATTGCACGACGGTGACGAGCGCGATCAGGATCACGATCACCGTCGTCATCACGGTCGTGTCGAAGCGCTGATACCCGTAACGGATCGCGAGATCGCCGAGCCCGCCCGCGCCGACCGCGCCCGCCATCGCGGTCGAGCCGATCAGCGCGACGACCGTGATCGTGAAGCCGCCGACGATCCCCGGCAGCGCTTCCGGCAGCAGCACGTGCCAGACGATGTGACGCCGTTCGGCCCCCATCGCCTGCGCGGCCTCGACGAGCCCTTTGTCGACTTCGCGCAAGCTCACCTCGGCGATTCGAGCGAAGAACGGAATCGCGGCGATCGACAGCGGCACGATCGCGGCCCACACGCCGATCGTCGTGCCGATCAGGACGCGCGTGAACGGCAGCAGCGCGACGAGCAGGATGACGAACGGCGTCGAGCGGAATGCGTTGACGAGCGCGCCGAGCGTCGCGTTCAGGCCGCGCCGTTCGTAGATGCCGCCCGGCGCGGTCGTGACGAGTACGAGCGCGAGCGGCACGCCGGCGAGCGCCGCGACGCACGCCGATGCGGCGACCATCCAGATCGTGTCGCGGATCGCGTCCGCGAGTTCGGGAAACCACAGTTCAGACATAGCCAAGCACCTCCACGCGATTCGCGTGCCGACGCGCGGCGGCGAGCGCGGCCGCGATCCGTTCCGGGCCGGCCGCATCGCGTGCGGCCAGCGACGCGGCGATCACGAGCCGCCCCTGCGCGCGCCCCTGAATCCGGTCGAGCCCGCCGTGCACGAGACGCACCGCGTCGCCCGCATCGCGCGCGAGCGCGTGCGTCAGCGCCCCGAGATCCGGCTCGCCGTCGTCCGCGCCGGTGTAGCGAACGTCGAGCAGCAGCTGCGCGCCGCGCGGCAGCGGCGCGCCGCCATCGAGCGGCCGCACGCGCGTCGCGAGATCAGCCGGCAAGTCATGGACGAGCGTGCGCAACAGCGCGCGCGTCGCGCCGTGCCGCGGATCGCCGAATACGCGCCACACGGGCCCCGTCTCGACGATCTCGCCATGCTCGACGACGGCCACCGTGTCGCACACCGCGCGGATCACTTCCATCTCGTGCGTGATCAGCACGATCGTGAGGCCGAGCCGGCGATTGATGTCGGCGAGCAGCGCGAGAATCGACTGCGTCGTCTCCGGATCGAGCGCGGACGTCGCTTCGTCGCACAACAGCAAGTCCGGATCGTGGACGAGCGCGCGCGCGATCCCGACGCGCTGCTTCTGCCCGCCCGACAGGCTCGCCGGATACGCATCGCGCTTCGCGGCGAGACCGACGAGATCGAGCAGCGCGTCGACCTTGCGCGCACGCTCGGCCTTCGGCACACCGGCGATCTTCAGCGGCAGTCCGATGTTGTCGGCGACCGTCTTTGCGGACAGCAAATTGAAATGCTGGAATACCATGCCGATCCGGCGACGCAGCGCGACGAGTCCGCGCGCATCGAGCGCGCCGACGTCGACGCCGTTCACGCGCACCGCGCCCGACGACGGCCGTTCGAGCCCGTTGATGAGCCGCAGCAGCGTCGACTTGCCTGCGCCGCTGCGGCCGATCACGCCGAACACGCCGCCGCGCGCAACGTCGAGCGTCACGTCGCGCAGCGCGGCCGACGGGCCGCGCGGACCGTTGAACACCTTGCTCGCGTGCTCGAACGACACGGCCGCCCCCGCCGCAAATGCAGCCGCCGCATCGCGCGCGGCCGCGCCGGCTTCTCGCCGGGCCGCCGTCGAGCGTTCGATGAAACCCAGGGAATCGAGTAGTTGCACCATCGAATCGCCTCGCCGCTTTCTCACACGTTCTCGGCTTCGCTCACGCGGCCGAACCGGTGCTGCGCGCCTGCATGCCAGTCGGGCAGCCGCCCGTTTCCGCCGAAGAGCTTCGCGCGCAGCGTCGGCGCGCAATCGTAGTCCTCCTTATAAAGGCCGCGATTCTGCAGCTCCGGCACGACCCAGTCGACGAAATCCTCGAACGACTCGGGCATCACCGTGCGCGTCACGTTGAAGCCGTCGACGCCCGTTTCGTCGATCCACGCGGCAAGCTCGTCCGCGACCTGAGACGGCGAGCCGACGACCGGGTGATAGCGCCCGCCGATCGACATCTGCTCGAGCATGCGCCGCACGGTCCACGCGCCCGACGTGCTTTTCTTCGAGATCGCATCGACGGCCGACTGGATCGAATCGGTCTTCACGTGCGCGATCGGCTCGTCGAGGCCGAAGCGCGCGAAATCGATGCCGGTCGAGCTCGCGAAATGCGCGAGCCCCGCTTCGGGATTCGCGTAGCGCCGGTATTCGTCGAACTTCTCGCGCGCGAGCCGCTCGTTCTCCGCCGTCACGACCGTGATGCCCGCGAAGATCTTGATCGACGCCGGATCGCGTCCGATCCGCGCGGCGGCCGCGCGAATGTCCATCACCGCCGAGCGCGCGGCGGCCTTGCTCTGCCCGTTCACGAACACGCACTCGGCGTGCTTCGCGGCGAACTCGACGCCGCGCGCCGACGATCCGGCCTGATAAAGCACCGGCGTGCGCTGCGGCGACGGCTCGCTCAGATGGATCGCGTCGACCGAGTAATACGGCCCGTCGTGACGCACGCGCCGCACCTTGCCCGGCTGCGCGAACACGCGCGCGTCGCGGTCGCGAATCACCGCGTCGTCGTCCCAGCTCCGCTCCCACAGCTTGTAGACGACGTCCATGTAATCGTCGCCGCGTGCGTAGCGATCGTCGTGCTCGATCTGCTTCACGAGCCCCATTCCGCGTGCGGCGCTGTCGAGGTAGCCGGTGACGATGTTCCAGCCGACGCGTCCTTTCGTCAGATGATCGAGCGTCGACATCCGCCGCGCGAACAGATACGGCGGCTCGTACGTAAGATTCGCGGTCACGCCGAAGCCGAGGTGTCGCGTCACCTGCGCCATCGCCGGCACGAGCAGCAGCGGATCGTTGACGGGCACCTGCACCGATTCGCGCAGCGCGACGTCGGGGCTGCCGCCATAGACGTCGTAGACGCCGACGATGTCGGCGAGGAAGATCCCGTCGAACTTGCCGCGCTCGAGCGTGCGCGCGAGATCGGCCCAGTAGTCGAGGTCGGTGTAATGTGCGGAGCGGTCGCGCGGATGCGTCCACAAACCGTGGTTGATGTGGCCGACGCAATTCATGTTGAACGCGTTCAGCAGGATCTTCTTGTTCGCCATTGCACGGGCTCCCGCGTCACCACGCGACCGCGTACAGCGAGCCGAATGCGTTGTCGAGCGCCTTGCGGACCGCCGGCGAATGCTGGTAGATCGAGATGAACTTGCGGATGCGCGGATCGTCGACGCGTTCCGGCCGCACGACCCATTGCAGCGCGAACAGCTTGTTCTCGACGCCGTCGAACAGCAGCGCGCTGTTCGGATCGGCGGTGCCCGCGAGCTTGATGAAGCTCGGATAGCCTTGCGCGAGGTCGACGTCGTCGAGCGCGCGCGCGAGCTGCGACGCTTCGAGCGGCACGATCTTCAGATGCTTCGGATTCGAAACGATGTCGCGCGTCGTCGCGCGGTAATCGGCGCCCGGCCTCAGCTTGACGAGCCCCGCACGCTGCAGCAGCAACAGGCCGCGGCCGCCGTTGACGGGATCGTTTGCGATTGCGACCGTCGCGCCGTCCTTCAGTTGATCGAAGCTTTTGACCTTCTTCGAATAGAGGCCGATTTTCATGATCGTGCCCGGCGCGATCGCGACGAAGTCGTAGCCGCCCTGCTGCTTCGCATTTTCGAGGAACGGAATGTGCTGAAAGTAGTTGACGTCGATATCCTTGTTCGCGAGCGCGGCGTTCGGCGTGTTCCAGTCGGTGAACTCGATGATCTTCACGTCGAGCCCCTGCGCCTTCGCCTCCTTCGCGGCGGTCTTCAGCGCTTCGATCTGCGGGCTCGTCGCGATGCCGACCTTGAGCGGCGCGGAATCGGCATGCGCGAGCGGCGCGACGAACGCAGCGCTCGCGAGCGCCGCCACAAAAACGCGCGAAGCGCGCCGGACGATACGCGCAAGAAACGGGCGAGACGGCATAGAAGGTACTCTCTTCAGGATGCTGGAACGAACGATATCGGCGGGCGAGCGAAGCCGCCCGCGCTCGCGCGACGGTGCGGCTGCTTCGTTTGGGGATTGAACTTCGATCGATGATAGGACCGCCCGGCAGGGCGGTCTACGAAGCGATTTCGCAAAGTAAATCGCGGCGGGCGATATAGCGCGGCATGCAATGCAACAGGGTCAGGGCACGGCCGCGCGGCATCCTCTCACGCCGTGGCATTCGCGTGCGCCGTTGCGATCCGGATACGTCGCCGACCGGCAATGCCGGCACATAATGCACGCACATGACGCACGCCGCGATCGCGCGCCCATGCCGCCCGCCGGCGCGCGCCGTCAGATCAATCCGCGCGCCGATGCGATGACGACCGCCTGCGCGCGATTGTTCGCGCCGATCTTCCGTGCGGCGTTCGACAGATGGAACACCACTGTCCGCTCGGAAATACCGAGAATCTTCGAGATTTCCCAGGCCGTCTTGCCGCGTCCCGCCCATTGCAGCGATTCCCGCTCGCGCGCCGTCAGATCGCACGAGCCTTGCCGCCTGAGCCGGCAGTCGAGCAGTTCCTGCATCGCCGCATGCACGAAGCTCGCGAGCAGTTGCGACAGGCTCAGCAATCTCAGTACGTCGATCGTGTCGCGCTCGAAAGGCGCGTCGGTCGCCATGCTGAGCATGCTGATCGTGCCGCCGCGGTCGTGAACCGGGCAACTGAGCCCGTAGACGAGACCGTACGACTTCGCTTCGTCGCGCATGATCTTCGCGCGGCCGGTCGTGTACAGCTCGTCGCTCCAGATCAGCGGCACGGTCCGGCATCGGCAATGCTGGACCACGGGATCGATCGACAGATAGTCGGAGGCGTCGTATCGCAGGCGCCATTCGGCGGGAAAGCCGTCGAGCATGCAGCGGCTCGACGACATCCCGGCGATCTGATGCCGGTACGCGAAGTTCTTGAAGCCCAGTTGGCGAACGTGGTACGCCGTCTGCTCAAAGAGGCTGTTCTTGCAAGTGGCGTTCAGAATTTCGTTAAACGAACAAATGGACAAGCCTTCGAACATAGAACCGCCCAGCTCAAGTAAGAATATTAGATTAGCGAACCAATGAAGAAAGCGTGCTCGAAAGGGCAATGTGGCGATGGCCGCTCGTTTGCGGCGGCGGCTTCGCTGCGCGTGTCGCGCGAGCCTGTCTCCTGAAATGTGCGCCGCCGAAGCGCAGACGCGCGGCGCGCAATCGCGCCGCCCGATCCATCGGATGCAGTGCGACGATTCGTCGCCGGCGCCGGACTAGCGATCGACCAAGCATCGTTCGAATTCCTGCATGTGTCGACATGCGTTCGCCTCGAGACCGGCTGTCGCGGACGCTGTCGCTCGACGACGTTTCCCCTCGCCCGCCACTGCTTCAACAGCGGCATGCGCCGTCGTGCGCACCGTGATCGAGCGTGACTCGCTGAAGATAATTTTCAGCACGCTCGACACCCGCAGGGCAAACGTCGATCGAAGATCGAACAAAAAATCCCCGGAAGGCTATCGACGAACGCGACGCTCGCATGCCTCGTCGGCCCAAAAGCGTCTGAAGCATGCAATGCGGGCGCCGGCGATGAGCCATATGTTGCGCGCTCCCACGACGACGGCCCTTCGTCGCGGCGGATCGGCAACGGCATTTCCGACAATTTTGAGAAGAGCAAAGTTCAGTTTGTTTTTAAATTGGCCCGGACTATTTCAAATAGTAGATCAAATTTGCGTTTCATGTGCCCATTCTTTTCCGACGAAAGTCAATTACATCGATTTCCCGGTTTTATTTTTCGGCATCCACATAATTAACTGCAACGTCGAACTGGTCGTCATCGTCGTCGATGATATCCACCATGAAGAAAACCAGCATCCCGGTTTTACGGCTGTCATGACCTGGCTTCGGAATCGTTTCCGATGATTGAAATTACACACCCGACATTTCGAAAGATAAAAATTTCCCGAGTGTGCGTGTATGGTATTCAGCCAAAAAATGGCCATGCCGGTTTTGAAAGTGTATTTCATTCGCACATTTTAACGACGATTTCGATGAATTACGGATGTCGAGGTCAGCGATTTTTCGTGCCGCTTAGGATCATTCCTATAGGTAATTTCCAGAAATTCTTACTGGCTCGTCGTGTGCATTCCTGCTCCCGCTTTACGCGAAATACACTGCAACGCGATTACATAGCGACTGTAAGAAGTTGCAGTATCGATTGATTCATTGCCTCTGATAATTTACCGCCGGTCATTCGGAGTAGTTCTCATGAGGCAAATAGTTTCTACGAGCAACGGAACCCTCGACAGCGAGGCCCGGATCATTGCGTTCCCGTTCGCAGGCGGAAGCGATTCCAGTGATGGAGACATCGCACGCGAGCTTGGCGACGCGTTCGCGTTCACGACGCTCGGTCTGCCCGGGCGCGGCGCGGCGCAGCACATCCCGTTCTATGACGATTGGCCGTCGCTCGTCGACGATCTCGCGGCCGAGATCGTGCGGCTCGACGACGGGACGCCGCTGTTCCTGTTCGGCCATAGTCTCGGCGCGCTGCTCGCGTACGAAGTCGCTCGCGTGCTCGAACAACGCGGCGGCGTGCAACCGGCCGGCCTGTTCCTGTCCGGCCATCCCGCGCCCGCACGCGAACGCGCCACCGACGCATGGCGTCAGCAGACGCACGCGCTGCCCGATGCGGATTTCATCGAAGCCGTGCGGCGCTGGGGCTTCTTCCCCGACGGCGCACTCGACGATCCCGACGTCGTGCGCTACGTCCTCCCGCCGCTCCGCGCGGACCTTCGGCTGGCGCAGACCTACCGGCATGCGCCCGGCGACGCGCTGCGCGCGCCATGCGTGATTTACGGCGGCGGCGCCGATCCGAGCACGACCGTCGACGACCTGCGCGCCTGGCGCGCGCACGTTTCGTCGCAACGCGCGTGCCCGGTCGAAGTATTCGACGGCAACCACTTCTATTTTCTCGACGCGCCGTCCCGCGCGGCGCTATGCGCGAGTCTCGCCGGCCACGTCGAGCGGCTCCTCGCGGATCGTCCCGCGTCGATCGTCGCGGCGACGCCCGATTCGAACACGCGCGTCGCGGCGTGCCTGCGCGCCGCGGACGATTGGGGCGATGCGCATTCGGTGCTCGCCGCGATTCGCGAGCACGTCGCGCGCACGCCCGATGCACTCGCGCTGAAGGACGGCGAGCGCACGTGGACCTATCGCGAGCTCGCGTCGCACGCAGCCGAGCTCGCCGACGCGCTGCGCGCGGCGGGCGTCGGCCGGCAGGACGTCGTCGGCGTCTTTTTGCCGCACGGCGCGCAGTACGTGCTGACGATCGTCGCCGCATGGTCGATCGGCGCGTCGGTGTGCCTGCTCGAGAAGAGCTGGCCCGACACGCTCGTCGGCGAATTCGTCGCGAGCTGCCGCGTCACGCAGATCGCGACGATCCCGGCGCTGCGCGCGCGCGCGAGCAAGCATCTGCCCGCCGCGCGCTGCACGCTCGTCGCCGCATCGCCGGAGCGCACGGATCGCGCATGGACGCCCCTTGCGCCGCGCCGCGACGACATCGCGTTCGTCTCGCTGACGAGCGGCTCGACGGGCAAGCCGAAGGCCGTCCTCACGATGCACATCGGCACGAGCTATTGCTTCTACGCGCGCGATGCGCTGTATCCGTACGCCGACGACGAGCGCGAAGGCCTCAACGTCTTTCTCGCATGGGAATGCCTGCGTCCGCTGATGTTCGGCCGCCCGGCCGTCGTCATCGGCGACGACGTGATCTTCGATCCGCCACGGCTCGTCGCGCTGCTGCGGCGGGAGCGGATCACGCGGCTCGTCGTCACGCCGTCGCTGCTCGAAAGCGTGCTCGATTTCCCGGGCATCGCCGCGCAATTGCGCGACGCGCTCGCGCACATGTCCGCGTGGTTCCTGATGGGCGAAGTCGTGCCGCAGCGCGTCGTCGACAAGGCCCGCGCGGCGTTCCCGCCATCGGTGCGGCTCGTGAACGCGTACAGCACGTGGGAAAGCCTCGACGTGTGCTACGCCGATCTGCTGCCGTCGAGCGGCGACGCCGGCGGGCGGCGCGTGCCGATCGGGCGGCCGCTCGCCGGCTGCGCGCTCGCGGTGCTCGACGAAGCGGGACGCGCGGTGCCGGCGGGCGCGACGGGCGAGCTCCATGTCGCGTCGCCCGGCCTCGGGCCCGGCTATCTCGACGACGCGGCCCGCACCGCCGAGAAATTCCTGCCGTCCGTGCCCGCGCTCGCCGAGCGCGGGCACGACACGCCCGTCTACCGGACGGGCGACCGCGCGCGGCTGCTGCCGGACGGCCAGATCGCGATCCTCGGCCGCATCGACAACACGGTGAAGATCCGCGGCTTCAAGGTGCTGCTGCATTCGATCGAGAACGTGCTCGACGCGGTCGACGGCGTCAGCAAGTCGCTCGTCGTGCCGATCGACGATCCGCACACGCGGCAGCCGTCGGCGCTCGCCGCGTACGTCGTCGGCATCGACGGCGCGCCGTCCGAGACGACGCTCGCGCGGCTGCGCCAGCAAGCGCGCGCGAAGCTGCCCGAATACGCGGTGCCCGCGCATTTCATCGGCCTAGATGCGTTTGCGCTGCGCGCGGGCACATCGCGCAAGCTCGACAAGAACGCGCTGCCGCCGCCCCCGCCGACGGCCGCGCCGTCCGCCCCGCGCGACGCCGCGGCGCCCGTCGCGGGCGACAGCCTCGAAGCGCGGCTCGCGGACGTCTGGCGCGACGTGCTCGGCGTCGCATCGGTCGCGCGCGACGATCATTTCTTCGAGCTCGGCGGCAATTCGCTGAGCGCGGCGAAAGTCGTCGGCCTGCTCGGCGAACGGCTCGGGCTCGCGCTCGCCGTCGTCGATCTGTATCAGCACAGCCGGCTGCGCGATCTCGCCGATTACTGCCGCCGCTCGCGAGACGACGCGGCGCGCCCGCGTGCGGCCGGGGCGCGCGACGCGCGGGCGGCGCGCGCGACGCCCGCCGCCGATGCGCCGAAGATCGCGATCGTCGGCATGGCCGGACGCTTCCCCGGCGCCGATTCGATCGACGCGTTCTGGCGCAACCTGACGCAGGGCATCGACAGCCTGTCGCGCTTCTCGCGCGAGCAACTGCTCGCGAAGGGCGTCGACGCCGCGCAGCTCGATCATCCGGACTGGGTGTCGGCCGCGCAGATCGTCAGCGACGCCGACAAGTTCGACGCGCTCTTCTTCGGCATCGGCTCGCGCGAAGCCGTGCTGATGGATCCGCAGCACCGGCTCTTCATGGAAGTCGCGTGGAACGCGCTCGAACAAGCGGGCTACGCGCGCAGCGACAACCGCTACCGCACGCGCACCGGCGTGTTCGCGAGCTGCGGGATCGACGGCTATCTCGTCCATCACCTGCAAGGCGGCGGCCTGCATACGCCGCTCGATCCGGGCCGGCTGATGCTCACCGAGATCGGCAACGAGAAGGATTACATCGCGACGCGCGTCGCGTACCAGCTCGATCTCGGCGGGCCCGCGATCTCGGTCGGCGCCGCGTGCAGCAGCGCGCTCGTCGCGGTCGTGCAGGCGGTGCAGGCGATCCGCTCCGGCCAGTGCGAGATGGCGATCGCGGGCGCGTCCGCGCTGTCGTTCCCGAACTTCGGCTTCTGCCACGAGGACGGCCTCGTCGGCAGCGCCGACGGCCACGTACGCCCGTTCGACACGCGCGCGAGCGGCACGCTGTTCGGCGATGCGGTCGGCGCGGTCGTGTTGAAGCGCCTCGATCTCGCGCAAGCCGACGGCGATCCGATTCTCGCCGTGATCTCGGGCGTCGGGCTGTCGAACGACGGCCGCATGAAGGCGGGCTACACCGCGCCGAACGCGGACGCGCAGCGGCGCTGCATCGTCGACGCGCTCGACATGGCGGGCGTGCGCTCCGGGCAGATTTCGTACGTCGAATGCCACGCGACCGCGACGCTGATCGGCGACGCGATCGAGTTGAAGGGACTCTCCGACGCATTCGCCCAAACGCGCGGCGGCGATGCGCCCGTCGCGGGCAACTGCGCGATCGGCTGCGTGAAGGGCAACATCGGTCACGCGAACTGCGCGGCCGGGATCACGGGGCTCATCAAGACGGTGCTGCAGCTCCAGCACCGGCAGCGCGTGCCGACCGTGCACTTCGACACGCTCAATCCGAAGCTCGTGCCATTCGTCGAGCACGACGCGTCGCCGTTCGTCGTGCAGCGGCACGGCGACGACTGGACGGTCGCCGATCCGTCGACGCAATTGCCGCGGCGCGCCGGCGTGTCGAGCTTCGGGATCGGCGGCACGAACGCGCACGTGATCGTCGAGGACGCGCCCGCGCGCGCCGCCGCGCCCGCCGACGGCGTGCCGCGCGCGCGCCATCTGATGACCGTCTCCGCGCGCGCGCCGGGCGCGCTCGCGCGCCATTTGCGCGCGCTCGCCGAACGCGTCGCGACGATGGACGCCGCCGGACTCGCGTGCGGCGCATACACGCTGCACGTCGCGCGCGAAGCGCATCCGCTGCGAGTCGCGCTCACCGTGCCCGCGCAGCCGGCCGAAGCGGCCGCCGCGCTTCGCGCCAACGCCGACAGGCTGTCCGAAGCGATCGATTCGCCCGATTCGCCCGACACGCTCGACGCCCCCGTTCGCGCGAAGCCGGGCGCGACCGTCGCGTTCTGCTTTTCGGGCCAGGGCTCGCAGCATCCGGGCATGGCGCGCGCGCTCTATCGATCGAGCGCGGAAGCCGGCCGCTTCCGTCATCACTTCGACAACGCGTGCGCGGCGCTCGAACGCGTGCTCGGCATGCCGATCGCGGACGCGATCCTGAACGCCGACGACACCGCGATGCGCCGTCCGCTCGTCACGCAATGCGGGCTGTTCGCGGTCGAGCACGCGCTCGCGTCGGTGCTCGGCGAGTACGGCGTGCGGCCCGTCGCCGTCGCGGGGCACAGCATCGGCCAGTACGCGGCCGCCGTCGCCGCCGAGGCGCTCACGCTCGATCAGGCGGCCGCGCTCGTCGCGGCTCGCGCGAGCGCGACGCAAGCGCTGGCGACGTTCGCCGCCGCCGACGGCGCGCCCACGCGCGGCGGCATGCTCGCCGTGACGGGCGACGAAGCGCGCATCGAGCAGTGGGTCGCGCAGCGCGCCGACCTCTGGATCGCGGTGCGCAACGCGCCGCGCACGCTCGTGCTGGCGGGCGGCGAGCCCGCGCTCGCGGACGCCGCGCACGCGCTCGCCGCGCTCGATTGCCAGTGCCGGCCGGTGCCGGTGTCGCATCCGTTCCATACGCCGCTGATGCGGCCCGTCGCCGACGCGATCGCCGCGCGGCGCATCGAAGGCGCGGCGCCGCGAATTCCGATGACGTGCAACGTGTCGGGCGGCTGGCTCGGCGCCGACGCGGCGTCGGCCGACTACTGGGCGCGCCATCTGCTCGCGCCGGTGCGCTGGTCGGACAACGTCGCGGCGCTGCTGCGCTGGAAGCCGGACGTCGTGCTCGAAATCGGCCCCGGCGCCGTGCTGTGCAGCCTGCTCGGCAAGCATCTCGCGGCCGAGGCGATCGCGGACACGCCGGTCGAGGCGAACGCGAACACGCATGCGGCGACGATCGCGCCGCGCGTGCTGTCGTCGCTGCCCGCCGCGCGCAGCGAGGCGGACGACGCCGATCATTTCAGCAACGTGCTCGGCGAATTGTGGTGCGCCGGCGTGCCGATCGACTGGCGCGCGTATCACGCACACGACGCCGCCTCGCCGGGCCGTGCGCTCGCTCGCGTGCCGCTGCCCGGCTATGCGTTCGAGCGCGACAGCTACTGGACGCGTCCGGAAGCGTCGATCTACGTCGATGCGGCGCTCGATTCGCCCGAATCCGCGACGTCGACGGCATTCGCGACGAACACGGCGGATGCGGAGCGCGCAGCGATCGAGGCTGCGTTCGCATCCGCCGGTGAACCGCCATCATCCTTCACCGACGACGGCAACGCCGCCGGCCTCGCGTCGTCGCGAGCGCCCGCATCGCGCTGGCTCGCGCGCCTCAGGCCGCGCCGCCGGCCTCGGATGAAGCTGTACTGCTTCCCGTATGCGGGCGGCAGCAGCCGCAGCTTCGACGGCTGGGCGCGCATCGCGCCGGATTGGCTCGACATCGTCGCAATCGAATGGCCGGGCCGCAACGCACGCGCCGAAGCGCCGCTCGCGCGCGACGACGCCGACGACCTCGCCGCCCGCGACGCGATCGCCGCCGCGATCGTCGCGGACGCGGGCGAATTGCCCGTCGCGTTCTGCGGCTCGAGCTACGGCGGCGCGGCCGCGGCCGAATTGCTGAGCGGGCCGCTGCGCGCATGGGGCGCGAGCGGGCAGGTGAAGGGGCTCGTCGTCGTCGGGCGCGCGCCGCTCCTCGACCAGCCGGCGATCGACGCGCCGGCGGACAGCTTCCTGCTCGTCCCCGACGCGCTGCGCGACGATCCGCTGTGGCAAGAGATCTTCCGGCCGGTGCTCGAAGCCGACCTCGAAGCCGACACGCGCACCGCGCACCGGATCGCGCAGCGCTGGCGCGACGGCGGACGGCAGCCGCTCCTGACGATCCCGCTGCAGATTCACGGCGGCGCCGACGATCCGGCGTTCGACTGGCGGCTCGCCGACGACTGGGCGCGGATCTCGTCCGCGCCGCTTGCGGGCCGGCACGTCTATCCGGGCGGCCACGATTTCATGATGCGCTGCGAGGTCGAGATCGTCTCGCGCGTGGCCGCCTGGCTGCGGCCGCAGCGCGAAACGCGGACGACGGCGCCCGCGCCGACGTTCGCGCTGCATTGGCAGCCGCGGCCGGTTGCTTCGGCGGATTCGGTTGCTTCGGTTGCTTCGGTTGCTTCGGTTGCTTCGGTTGCTTCGGTTGCTTCGGTCGATTCGGTCGATTCGGTCGATTCGGTCGATTCGGTCGATTCGGTTGATTCGGCGGATTCGTTCGCCTCTGCCGCTGCGCACGCGCCGAATGCGCCCTCGCTGCCCGAGTGCGCAATCTACGTGGCCGGCCGAGAAGCCGGCGCGCTCGAATGGCTCGCGCCGCGTCTGCGCGCGGGCGACGGCCATGCGGCGCTGCTGTGCGTCGGCGCGGGCGACGATCCGCTCGGCGTCGCGCAATGCGCGAGCTTCGTCGAGTTGTGGCAGGCGCTCGCTGCGCGCGAATGCGCGGGCGTGCTGACGCTGCTGCTGCCGGCCGGCGCGCGCAGCGGCCCGCTCGTCGGCGCGGCGCGCGTCGCGAGCGCCGAGCATGCGGCGTTGCGCGTGCGGCTCGTCCTCGCCGACGATCATCCGGATCTCGCGCCGCGCCCCGCCGATTTGCGCTGGGCCGCCGCGCTCGCGCGCGACGCCGCGTGCTTCGCGAGCGAGCCTTGGCTGCTGCGCCGCAACGGCCGGCTGTTCGTGCCGCGCCTGATGCCGCACGCGGCGCCCGCGCTGCCCGAAGGCGCGCTCGGCGCGGCAGGCGGCCCGTATCTGGTGACCGGCGCGGCGGGCGGCGTCGGCCGCGCGCTCGTCGACTGGCTGATCGACGAACAGCAGGTGCCGCCGCACCGGATCGTCGCGCTGTGCCGCGACGCCCGCGCCGCGCCGCGCGGCGTGCGCGCCGTCGCGGCCGATCTCGCCGACGCGCGCGCGCTCGACGCCGCGCTCCAATCGATCGGCGCGGTCGAAGGCATTTTCCACCTGGCGGGCGTGCTGGACGACGGCGTCATCGGCAACCTCGACGACGCGCGGCTGCGCCGCGTGCTCGCGCCGAAGCAGAGCCTCGCCGCGCTGCTCGCGCACGCGCCGCGCTGGCGCACGCGCTGGGCGGTCGCATTCTCGTCGACGAGCGCGCTGCTCGGCGTGCCGGGACAGGCGAATTACGCCGCCGCGAACGCGTGGCTCGATCAGCTCGCGTGCTGGCCCGCGCAACCGGGGCAGCCGGCCGTGCTGAGCATCCAATGGGGCAGTTGGGCCGACGTCGGCATGAGCGCGCGCAGCGACAAGGCGCTGCGTCGCGCGATTCAGGACGGCGAGCGTCCGCTCGCGCCCGACGCCGCGTTCGCCGCGCTCGGCGCGCTGCTTGCCGGCGCGCTCGGCGGTGCGCTGCCCGGCCGCCTGTTCACGGTCTGCGACGTCGACTGGCCGCGCTCGCCGTGGCGCGACGCGCCGATCGTCGCCGAGATCGCGCGCGACGATGCGTCCGTTGATGCAGCGGCTGCGCGCGGCGCGATGCACGAGATGAACGAGACGCGCGCCAAGCACGCGACGGGTGCGACGGGTGCGACGGGTGCGACGAACAGGACGAATGCAATGGATGCGATGGGCACGGCGGCGAATGCGTCGCTCCACGCGCTCGCGCCCGGGGCAACGGCTGCGATTCTCGCCGAAGCCGACTCGGGCATTGCTCGGCCATCGCACCCGGCACGCGAACGCGCGCGCCCCGCCGCCGCGCCTTCCGCTTCGTCGCCGGCCGCTCGGGCGATGCCGTCCGCAAGCACACGCGACCCCGTCCGCGCGTTCCTCGAAGACTACGTGAGCCGCTGGGACGAGCGGCTCGACCTCGCGACGCTCGGGCTCGATTCGCTCGATCTCGCGCAGATGCGAAACGGCTTTTTCAAGAAATTCGGTGTGCAGATACCGCTTTCGACGCTCGCATCGCCGACGCTGAAGATCGGCGAGCTGGCCCGCCGGATGCGGAACGTCGCCGGCATCGCGGACGAGTAGATCCGCCCTTCCCGTCACCCGCGCATTCCGACGCGGCCGCAAAGAAAGAGGTCCGCCGGGTTTTCCCGCCCGGCGCACGAACTCAGTCAAGGAGAGCAGCATGACGATCACCCTCATCGATCCTGTCCAGCAACGCACGGGGATCTATCCGTCATCCGACCTGAAGGTCGAGGACGGCTATCCGTCGACCGACACGTTCCAGATCATCCAAACGCAGGACGGTCGCGGCGCGGGCGTCCGCGTCCTCCACGCGTTCGCGCGCGGCCGGCGGATGGCGCGCGTGTCCGGGCAAATCACCGCGTTCTGCCGGCTGCACACGCTGCAGATCAACGCGCACACGCATCTGTACGACCCGCACTTCAGCGGCCTGCTGCTCCATTCGTGCGATCCGAACGTGCGCCTCGACATGGCGGGATTCGAACTGTGGTCGCTTCGCGACATCGCGCCGGGCGAGATGCTGACGATGGACTACGCGTCGACGGAGGACGTGCTGATGCGCCAGTTCGAGTGCCACTGCGGCGCGCCGAACTGCCGGCGCTGGATCACCGGCGCGAAGGAGCTGCCGAACGAAAAGGGGTTGGCGCTCCTCGCCGGATTGCAGACCGCCGCGCTCGCTTGATCGGTGCGCGCGGCGCGCGATGTGCGTAGTCGGCGTGGCCGCGATGTGTCGCGGGCGGTGCGGTTGCGGGCGGTGCGGTTGCGGGCGGTGCGGTTGCGGGCGGTGCGGTCGTGCGGTGCGGTCGTGCGGTGCGGTCGTGCGGTGCGGTCGTGCGTTCGGTGGTCGGTCTTCCGTGATGGCCGATCGACGCTCGCTTGTCATGGACTCAACGGTCGAGTTCTCGGCGATCGGCATTCCGATGCCCGGCAATCGGGTGCATGACGTTCATGTCGGTGCGGTAGTCAGCAGCGCGCGGTGATTTCGAAATCGTGTTCGACATCGACATCGGCATCTCCCGCGGCAACAGCGGCAACGGCTGCGGCATCCGCGTCGATACGGGCGGCGGCATCGGCCAACGTACGCGGATAGGCATCGACGCTGCGTCTGCATCAATCGCATCAACGGCATCCGCGGCTTCGGCTTCGGCTTCGGCTTCGGCTTCGGCTTCGGCTTCGGCTTCGGCTTCGGCTTCGGCTTCGGCTTCGGCTTCGGCTTCGGCTTCGGCTTCGGCAGCATAACCGTCGACGTCCATCTCGCCGTTGCCGTTGCCATTGCCGTTGCCGCGACATGCCCCGACCACGCGCCGCCCGCACACCAGGGCGTCCGACGCGCGCCGCCGCGCCGCGTCCCCGCCCGCCTCATCTACGAATGGAGAACGCGCTATGGATTCCTTCATCGAACTGCAAGAAAACGACCGGCGCCAGGTGCCGGTCCGTGGCCGCGCCTTTCTGGCGGGAGCCGACAGCCCGCTCGTGCCGGTGACGATTCCGATCGCGAACGACCTGGCGCTCGCGCTCGCGCATCCGGCCGACACGCCCGCCGACGCCGCCGCCCTCTGCCGCGACGCGATCGACGCGCGGCTGCCCAATACGGGCGCGCTGCTGTTCCGCGGGCTGCCGATCGCCGGCCGCGCCGGCTTCGACGCGTTCATGCGCGCGCTCGGCTACGCGCCGCGCAGCTACAGCGGCGGCATCGCGGTGCGCGCGCGCGACGCGGGCTACGCGCTCGTCGCGAGCCAGGAAGACCCGCGCATCACGATGGCCCCGCACAACGAGATGGCCTATCTGCCCGACGCTCCGCGCAAGGTGTTCTTCTTCTGCGCGGCCGCCGCGGACGAAGGCGGCGAAGTGCCGATCAACGACATCCGGCTCGCCGCCAAGCAAATCCCCGACGAGATTCTCGCGAGGTTCGAGCGCAAGCGGATCGGCTACCACCGCTATCTGCCGCGCGAGTCGACGCCGACGCAGATCGGCTGGATCGACACGTTCGGCATGCGCGAGCGCGACGCCGTCGACGCGCTGATGCGCGACAAAGGCTACACGCACCGCTGGCTCGACGACGACGGCCTCGGCTACGGCTACGTGCACGACGCGTTCCTCGACGACCCCGCGGGCGGCGCGCCGCTGTGGTTCAACCAGGTGACGGAGCTGCACGCGTCGTACTGGCGCAGCCATCCGCTCTTCCCGTCCGACTGGGACGACGCGCGCTATCCGGCGACGACGACGTACGGCGACGGCGAGCCGATCGATCCCGAGCTCGTCACGAAATTGCGCGCGGCGCTGTGGCGCACGTCGCGCGCGGTCGCGATGCGGCCGGGCGACGTGCTCGTGCTCGACAACACCTACGTGCAGCACGGCCGTTTCGCGTTCTCCGGGCCGCGCCTGCATCTCGTCAGCCTGACCGACTGAGGTTTCCGATGGCACACCGAAACGATCCTCCTCTCACGAGCGCGCAGCAGGACACGCGGCATCTGCTGCACCCGTGGGCCGACCTGTCCGCGCTCGGCCGCGAAACGCCGACTGTCGTCGTCGACGCGCACGGCACGCGCGTGACCGACTCGAACGGCCGCACGTATCTCGACGCGATCGGCGGCATGTGGTGCGTGACCGTCGGCTACGGCCGCCGTGAAATCGCGGACGCGATCCGCGACCAGGCGCTGCGCATGCCGTTCTACACGCCGTTCGGCGCGATGACGAACGAGCCGGCCGCCGCGCTCGGCGCGCGGCTCGCCGCGCTCGCGCCCGGCGACCTGAAGCGCGTGCACCTGACCACCTGCGGCTCGACCGCGGTCGAATCGGCGCTGCGCTTCGCGCACTACTACTTCGGCGCGACCGGCCGCCCGCAGAAGCGCCACATCGTCACGCGCGGCGACGCGTACCACGGCAGCACGTATCTCGCCGCGTCGGTGTCCGGCAAGGCATGGGACCGCACATGCTTCCACTACGACGACACGATCGTCCATCACCTGTCGTCGCCGAACCCTTACCGGCGGCCGCCCGGCATGAGCGTCGACGCGTTCTGCGCGACGCTCGTCGACGAATTCGACGCGCTGATCGCGAAGCTCGGCGCGGACCGGATCGCGTGCTTCATCGCCGAGCCGATCCTCGCGTCCGGCGGCGTGATCGTGCCGCCGCCCGGCTACCTCGCCGCGATGCGCGAGCGTTGCCGTCGGCACGACATCCTGTACATCTCCGACGAAGTCGTCACGGGCTTCGGCCGCGTCGGCCACTTCTTCGCGTCGCATGCGCACTTCGGCATCGAGCCCGACATGATCGTCATCGCGAAGGGGCTCACGTCCGGCTATCAGCCGCTCGGCGCGGTGCTGATCTCGGCGCGGCTCGTCGATGCAGTGTCGGGCGAACATGCTTACGGCAACGGCGTGTTCACGAACGGCTTCACGTATTCCGGCCATCCGGTCGCATGCGCGGCCGCGCTCGCGAACATCGAGCTGATGGAGCGCGAGCGGATCTGCGAGCATGTGCGCGACGTCGGCCCTTACTTCATCCGCCAGCTCGACGCGTTGCGGCGCTTCCCCATAGTCGGCGACGTGCGCGGCGATCATCTGATGGCGTGCATCGAATGCACGAGCGGCGCGGGCGCGGCCGGCGCGCTGCCGACGCCGGAGGACATCGCGATCGCGCAGCGCGTCGACCGCCATTGCGAGGCGATGGGCCTGCTCGTTCGGCCGTACGAGAGCATGTGCATCCTGTCGCCGCCCCTCACTGTGACCCGCGCCGACATCGACGAAATCTGCGCGATTCTCGCCACAGCGCTCGAACGCACGCAGCGCGAGCTCGCCGAATGCGCACCCCTTCCCGAGGAAAACGAGACATGCTGATCAACGGCGTCTGCATCGAAGGGGGCGGCGAGCCGCTCTCGATCGTCGATCCGGCGACGGGCGAGCCGCTCGCGTCGCCCGCTTCGGCGAGCGCGGCCGATATCGAGCGCGCGGTCGCGGCGGCCGAAGCCGCGTTCCCCGCATGGCGCGCGACGACGCCGCAGACGCGCGCGAGCCTGCTGCTCGCGCTCGCCGACGAAATCGACCGCCAGGCCGAGACGCTCGCCCGCATCGAAAGCCGCAACACCGGCAAGCCGCTGCATCTCGTCGTGCAGGACGAGATGCCCGCCGTCGCCGACTGCTTCCGCTTCTACGCGGGCGCCGCGCGCACCGCGAGCGGGCCGTCCGCGGGCGAATACGTCGAAGGCCATACGAGCATGGTGCGGCGCGATCCCGTCGGCGTCGTCGCGCAGATCGCGCCATGGAACTACCCGCTGATGATGGCCGCCTGGAAGCTCGCGCCGGCGCTCGCCGCCGGCAACACGATCGTGTTCAAGCCGTCGGAGTGGACGCCGCTGTCGATCGTCGCGCTCGAAGCTGCGCTCGCCCGCATCTTCCCCGCGGGCGTCGTCAACATCGTGCTCGGCGGCGGCGCGACGGTCGGCCGCGCGCTCGCCGCGCATCCGCGCGTGCGGATGATCTCGCTGACGGGCTCGGTCGAAGCCGGCAAGTCCGTGCTCGCCGCGGCCACCGGCAATCTGAAGCGCACGCATCTCGAACTCGGCGGCAAGGCGCCCGTCCTCGTGTTCGACGATGCCGATCTCGACGCGGCCGTCGCCGGCATCCGCTACGCGGGCTTCTACAACGCCGGGCAGGACTGCACGGCGGCGACGCGGATCTACGCGCAGCGCGGCGTCTACGACACGCTCGCGCAGCGGCTCGCGGACGCGGCCGGCACGCTGCGCGTCGGCGCGCCCGACCGCGCCGACGCCGAGATGGGGCCGCTCGTCAGCGCCGCGCACCGCGCGCGCGTCGATCGCTTCGTGCAGGAAGCGGCCGCGCTGCCGCACGCGACGGTGCTCGCGGGCGGCGCGCCGCTCGCCGGCCCCGGCTGCTATTACGCGCCGACCGTGATCGCCGGCGTGCGGCACGACGATGCGGCGATGCGCCGCGAAGCGTTCGGCCCGGTCGTCACGCTGACGCCGTTCGATACCGAATCGCAGGCGCTTCGGTGGGCGAACGATTCGGAATACGGATTGGCGTCGTCGGTGTGGACCCGCGACGCGGCGCGCGGCATGCGGCTCGCCGCGTGCATCGAGGCGGGCGTCACGTGGGTGAACGCGCATTTCACCTACACGGCCGACATGCCGCACGGCGGGACCAAGCAGTCCGGCTACGGCTCCGATCTGTCGACGCTCGGCCTCGCCGACTACACGCAGCCACGCCACGTGATGTGGCGGCACTGACGCGCACGACGCGCCGCGTGCTTTTTCGAACCCGACACAGACGATTCCCATGACCGCATCCACCTCTTCCCGCGAACTCGCCACGGCCGTCGAAGCGGCCGTCCTGTCGCTCGCCGGCGACGTCGCCGGCCGCCCGTTCGACGCGGCGGCCGCGGAGCGTCCGTTGCACGCGCTGGGCTTCGACTCGTTGCAATACGTCGAACTGTCCGGACGCCTGAACGAATACTACGGGCTCGATCTCGCGCCGACGCTGTTCTTCGACGTGCACGCGCCGCGCCAGATCGCGGCGTATCTGCTTGCGCGGCACGCGGCCGAGATCGCGTGCAAGCATGACAGCGCGATCGAGAGCGCGACGGACACGGCGGCGGACACGACCGCCGCAGCCGGCGGCAGCGCCGAAGCCGGGACGGCGGCGGAGCCGCCCACGACCGCGCAAGCCACCGACATGCCGCACATGATCGCCCAGCGCGCGAACGCGCCGCTTCTTGGCACGCATTCGCAACACGACGCATTGCACGACGCATTGCACGGCACATTGAACGACGCATTGCACGACGAAGCGCGCGATGAAGCGCGTCACGACACGACCGCCGGCGCGCACGACGAATCGGCAAGCGACGTCGCGATCGTCGGCATGGCCGGCCTCTTCCCGCAATCGGCCGATCTCGCCGAATTCTGGCGGCACCTCGCCGCCGGCGACGACCTGATCGCCGAAGCGCCGCCGTCGCGCTGGGACTGGCGTGCGGTCGACGGCGAGCCCGCGTCGCGCTGGGGCGGCTTCATTCCGCGCGTCGAATATTTCGACGCCGCGTTCTTCGGCATCTCGCCGCGCGAGGCCGAGCAGATGGACCCGCAGCAGCGCCTGCTGATGCAGACCGCATGGGCCGCGCTCGAAGACGCGGCGATCCGCCCGTCCGATCTGATGGGCAGCGACGCGGCGGTGTTCGTCGGCGTCAGCACGTCCGATTACCTCGATCTGCTGCCCGGCGCGGACGGCCATCTCGCGGTCGGCAACGCGCACGCGATGCTGCCGAACCGGCTGTCGCATCTGCTCGGCACGCACGGGCCGAGCGAGGCCGTCGACACCGCGTGCTCGAGCTCGCTCGTCGCGCTGCACCGCGCGGTGCGCGCGCTGCGGCGTGGCGAGAGCGGCGTCGCGATCGTGGGCGGCGTCAACGTGATGCTGACGACGCGGCTGCATCGCGCGCTCGCCGCCGCCGGCATGCTGAGTCCGGACGGGCGGTGCAAGACATTCGATGCGTCGGCGAACGGCTACGTGCGCGGCGAAGGCGTCGCGGCGCTCGTGCTGATGCCGCTCGAACGCGCGCGCGCGGGCCGGCATCCGGTGCTCGCGGTGATCAAGGGCAGCGCGATCAATCACGGCGGCCGCGCGGCGTTCCTGACCGCGCCCGACGTGAACGCGCAGGCCGCGCTGATCGAGGCCGCGTATCGCGACGCGGGCGTCGATCCGGCGACGGTCTCGTACGTCGAAGCCCACGGCACCGGCACGCCGCTCGGCGATCCGATCGAAGTGCAGGCGCTGCGCCAGGGCTTCGACGCGTGCGCTCGCGAGCAGGCCGATGCACGTGCGCCGGCGCGCTGCGGCCTCGGCTCGGTCAAGACCAACATCGGGCACCTCGAAGCGGCGGCGGGTCTCGCGGGCGTCGTGAAGGTCGTGCTCGCGATGAACCGGCGGATGCTGCCGCCGAGCCTGCATTGCCGCGAGCCGAATCCGTACCTGAAGCTCGACGACAGCCGCTACCACATCGTCACCGAGCCGACGCCGTGGCCGGGCGAAGCGACGCCGACGCCGCTTCGCGCGGGCGTCAGTTCGTTCGGGTTCGGCGGATCGAATGCGCACGTCGTGCTGCAGTCGGCGGATGCTCGGCCGGTCGACGGCGCGAGCTCGTCGCGGCCGGCGTCCGTCCCGGCGTCCGCAACCGCATCCGCAACCGCAACCGCATCCGCATCCGCAGCCGCATCCGCAGCCGCATCCGCAACCGCAACCGCAGCCGCAGCCGCATCCGCAACCGCAACCGCAGCCGAATCCGCAGCCGAATCCGCAGCCGAATCCGAAGCCGCTTTCGCGAACGCAGCGGACGCGACCGATCCGCCGACCTGGTTCATTCCGCTGTCGGCGCGCACCGACACCGCGCTGCGCACGCGCGCCGCGCAACTCGCGCGCTGGCTCGACGCCGAGCGCGCCGACGATGCATGGCTGCCGGCGCTCGCGAAAACGTTGTCGATCGGCCGCGAACCGATGTCGCACCGCTTCGGCGTCACGTGCGCGTCGCTCGACGCGCTTCGCGCGCAGCTCGCGATCGCGCTGGACGGCGACGCCGAAACGCTCGCGCGCGACGACGCGCGTCTGCAGCCGCACGCCCCCGAGCATGCCGCGTGGCTCGCGGGCGAGTCCGCGCCGCTGCCCGTCGCGTGGCGCGACGCGACGCCGCGCTTGCGATTGCCCGTCTATCCGTTCGAAGGCGAGCGGCACTGGCCAACCGACGAAGCGATGCCGTCGCGCTTCGCGCTTGCGCCCGCGGGCGAAGGCGCGTACCGGCTGCCCATCGCACCCGATGCGCCGCTCGTCGCCGATCATCGGCTCGCGGGCGAACCCGCGCTCGCCGCCGCCGCGCAGATCGTGATCGCATGGCGCGCGTTCGAGGCCGACACGAGCGGTTCGAGCGGTTCGAGCGGTTCGAGCGGTTCCAACGGTTCGAACGGTTCCAACGGTTCCAACGGTTCCAACGGTTCGCACAACGATTCGGCCAATCCGGACGATACGTTCGACACAAGCGCCACGACGCACATCGCGCTGCACGACATCGAATGGCTCGCGCCGATCGCGATCGGTGCGCCGACCGATCTGCACGTCACGCTCGCGCGCAACGAAGACGAAGACAACAACAACGGCAACGATGACGACGACCGCGACCGCGACGAAAACAGAGACGCCGCACGATTCGCGATCGCCGTTCCCCCCGCCATCGACACGCCGCTCGGCCGCGGACGCGCGGCCAGCGCCGCAAGCGCCCGGCCGGCAGCCCCCGCACTCGACATCGCAGCGATCCGCGCACGCTGCACGCAGCCGATCTCGGCCGACGCGTGCTACGACGCATTCGCCGCGACCGGCATCGATTACGGACCGACCTTTCGCCCGCTGCGCGCGCTCGCGGTCGGCCGCGAAGAAGTGCTCGCCGAGTTCGACGCGGCGGCGCTCGCGCGCACGACGGACGACGCGCGGCTCGTCGCGCTGCTCGACGGCGCGTTCCAGGCGATCGCGGGCCTGCAGCTCGCGGACGCGGGACGCATCGACGGCGCGCTCCTGCCTGCGGCGCTCGCGCGCATCGAATTCGTCGGTCCGCTCGCGGATAGCGTCCACGCATGGATTCGCGAAGTGCCGGCCGCGTCGGGCCACCGCACGTTCGACCTCGATCTCGTGACCGCGCGCGGCGAGCGGTGCGCATCGCTGCGCGGCCTCGCGCTTGCGTCGGGACGGCGCGCGGCGTCGCGCGAAGCGCCGCGGCTCGCGACGCCCGGCGAGCATCTGCTCGCGCCGCAGTGGCTGCCGTGCGCGGCGAACGCAGCGACGCACGCGCCGCGCGCCGCCAGGCTGACCGTATTGGGCGGCACGCCCGCCCAGCACGCCGCGCTCGCCGCGACGCGCGCGGCGTTGCACGCGATCGACGACCTCGCCGAACTCGACACGCATGTCGAGCATCTCGTCTGGCTGCCGCCCGCCTCGGCGGGTCCGCACGCACCGCTCACGCGATGCGCGGGCCTCGACGGCTTCCGGCTCATCAAGCGGCTGCTCGCGCTCGGCGTCGGCGACCGCGCATTCGAGCTGACCGTGCTGACCGTGCGCGCGTGGACGATGCCGGGCGACGCGCCCGCGTTCCCCGCGCATGCAGAGCTCGCCGGGCTGTGCGGATCGCTTGCGAACGAATATCCGCATTGGCGCGTGCGGCTGCTCGATCTGTCCGACGCCGACGCGCTGCCCGCCGACTGGCGAACGCAGGACACCGAAGGCGGCCACCCGCTGCTGCTGCACCGGCACGGCCAATGGTTCACGCGCCGGCTCGTGCCGCTCTCGGCGCTGCCCGCGCGCACCGAGCCGCCGTACCGGCCGGGCGGCGTCTATGTCGCGATCGGCGGCGCGGGCGGCATCGGCCGGGTCTGGACCGAGCACGCGATTCGCGCGTGCGGCGCGCAGGTCGTGTGGATCGGGCGGCGGCCGCTCGACGCGCAGATCGATGCGCACTGCGACACGCTCGCCGCGCTCGGCCCGCGCCCGTCGTATCTGCGCGCGGACGCGAGCGACGTCGACAGCCTGCGCGCCGCGCGCGACGCGGTGCTCGAGCGCTTCGGCCGGATCGACGGCATCGTGCACACGGCGATCGTGCTGCAGGACGGCGGCCTCGCGCAGCAGGACGAAGCGCAGTTCAGCGCGGCGCTGAACGCGCAGGTCGCGACGACCGCGAACCTGGCAAGCGTGTTCGGCAGCGACACGCTCGACTTCATCCTGTTCTTCTCGTCGCTGCAGAGCGCGTTCGTCGCGGCGGGCCAGAGCAATTACGCGGCGGGCTGCACGTTCCGCGACGCGTTCGCCGATTGGTTGCGCGCGCAGGTCCGGTGCGCGGTCAAGGTCGTGAACTGGGGCTATTGGGGGCAGACGGGCGTCGTCGCGTCCGAGCCCTATCGTCAGCGGATGGCCGCGCTCGGCATCGGCTCGATCGAGCCGGCGGCGGCGATGGCGGTCGTCGACGCGCTGCTCGGCGCGCCCGTCGATCAGGTCGGCTACCTGAAGACGATCGCGAGCGCGGCAGTGCCGACGCTCGCGCCCGCGCTCGCGGCCCGCGTCGCGCCGCGCTCGGATGCGCTCGCCGAAGCGCCGCTGCCGCGCGTCGACGCGACGGGCGACAGCGCGCAGTGGCAGCGCGCGCTCGCCGATCTCGATCGCGCGATCGCGCGCCGCCTGTTCGCCGAGCTCGCCGCGCTGCGCGTGTTCGCCGACGGCAGCACCGACGGCACGGCGACGGCAAGCGCCGATGCCGATGCCGATGCCCCGCACGTGCGCACGAACGCGCAAATCGGCAAGACGACGATACCCGTCGCCGCAGCCGACGATCGCAGCGCGTGCGACGGCGCACACGCGGGCCAGTGCGAATGCGCATCGGCCTGCCGCGCCGCGCAACCCCGCGCATCGTTCGACGTCGACACTGCGCTGCACGCCGGCCTCGTCGCGCCCGCCTACCGGCGCTGGCTCGCGCACGCGCTGACGCTGATCGCACGGCACGGCTGCATCGCGTGGGACGGCCGCGCAGGCCGCATCGCCGACCTGCCGCCGTCCGTGGACGCCGCGCGCGCCGAATGGCGGCAAGCGCACGCCGAGCTCGCGCGCACGGCGCTGCTGAACGCCCACCTCGCGCTCGTCGACGCGACGCTCGACGCGCTGCCCTCGATCCTGCAAGGCCGCGTGCCCGCGACGTCGGTCCTGTTCCCCGACGGCGACCTGAGCCGCGTCGAAGCCGTCTATCAGCGCAACGAGCAGGCGGACCGCTGCAACCGGGCGCTCGCCGACGCGGTGCTGCACCTCGTCGCCGGCACGAGCGCCCGCCGGCCGGCGACGCTCGCCGAGATCGGCGCGGGCACGGGCGGCACGACCGTGCCGCTCCTCGCTGCGCTCGACGCAAGCGGCGCGCGGCTCGGCCGCTACGATTTCACCGACATCTCGAAGGCGTTCCTGCTGAACGCCGAGCAATCGTTCGGCCGAGGCCGCGACATGCTGCGCTACCGGCTGTTCGACGTGGAGCGGCCGGTCGGCGATCAGGCGCTCGACGCGGGCGGCTACGACATCGTGATCGCGACCAACGTGCTGCACGCGACGCAGGACATCGGCGTCACGCTGCGCAACGCGAAGGCGCTGCTGAAGACGGGCGGCCATCTGATCGTCAACGAACTGCTCGACACGCACGGCTTCGCGCATGCGACGTTCGGCCTGCTGCCGGGCTGGTGGCGGCATCGGGACAGCGCGCGCCGCCTGCCCGGCAGCCCGCTGCTGTCGCGCGACGGCTGGACGCATGCATTGCGCGCGGCGGGCTTCACGGTGCTCGACGGCGGCCCTGTCGATGGCGCGAGCGCCGGCCAGGGCGTGATCGTCGCGATCAGCGACGGCGTGATCGTGCAGCCCGCGGCCATCGATGCGCGCGAGCCGGCGCAGGTCGATGCGCGGCCGCACGCGGCCGCCGCGACACCGGCCGCCGCAGCCGCGCGCGCGATTTCGGCTTCGTCGCCGGCCGCGCCGGCGGCCGGCGCAAACCTGCGCGCGCGCTGCTTGCAATGGCTGACGCAACTCGTCGCGGGGACGCTGAAAATGCCGGCCGGCAAGCTCGCGCCGGATCAGCCGCTCGGCAGCTACGGCGTCGACTCGATTCTCGTGATCGGCCTGACGAAGACGCTGCGCGAAACGTTCGGCGTCGCGCTGTCGAACGCGACGCTGTTCGAGCACGCGACGCTGAATGCGCTCGCCGATTTCTTCGTCGCCGAGCATCGCGCCGCGTGCGAGCGCGTGCTCGGCGGCGATGCGGCTGTCGCTGCAAACGCGTCGCCGGCTGAACGCGCCGCTGCGCGGTCGGGCGCGACCGGCCGCGCATCCTGCGGCACACCCGCGCCCATGTCCGCATCGACGATGCCGGATCGAGCCGCATCGAGCGAGCGCGCATCGCACCCGGCGATACCGGCCACGCTCCCCCACGCGCGCTCCGCGACGCCCGCGCGCGCCGACGATACGGCCATCGCCGTGATCGGCATGTCGGGCCGCTACGCACAGGCGGACAACCTGCGCGAGTTCTGGGACAACCTCCGCGCGGGCCGCCACTGCATCACCGAGGTGCCCGCCGAGCGCTGGGACTGGCGCACGCATTTCGACGCGGAGAAAGGCGCGCCCGGCCGCACGTACAGCCGCTGGGGCGGCTTCCTGAAGCAGATCGACCGCTTCGACGCCGCGTTCTTCCGGATCGCGCCGAGCGACGCGGAGAACATCGATCCGCAAGGCCGCCTGTTTCTCGAAGAATCGTGGGCCGCGATCGAGGATGCGGGCTACACGCCCGCGACGCTCAGCGCGAGCCGCAAGGTCGGCGTGTTCGTCGGCGTGATGAACGGCGGCTACCCGACGGGCGCGCAGTTCTGGAGCATCGCGAACCGCGTGTCGCACGCGCTCGACCTGCACGGGCCGAGCCTCGCCGTCGACACCGCGTGCTCGTCGTCGCTGACCGCGATCCATCTCGCGCTCGAAAGCCTGCGCAGCGGCACCTGCGACTGCGCGCTCGCGGGCGGCGTCAATCTTATTCAGAGTCCGAAGCATCTGGTCGGCCTGTCGTCGCTGACGATGCTGTCGGCGGGCGACACGTGCCGCGCGTTCGGCGCGGGCGCGGACGGCTTCGTCGACGGCGAAGGCGTCGGCGTGCTCGTACTGAAGCCGCTGTCGCGCGCGCTCGCCGACGGCGACGCGATCCACGGCATCATTCGCGGCAGCATGATCAACGCGGGCGGCAAGACGCACGGCCTCACCGTGCCGAATCCGCGCGCGCAGCAGGCGGTCGTCGGCGCGGCGCTCGCGAGAAGCGGCGTGCCCGCGCGCGCGGTCGGCTACATCGAGGCGCACGGCACCGGCACCGCGCTCGGCGATCCGATCGAGCTCGCCGGCCTCACGCGCGCGTTCGCCGAAACCACCGCCGATCGCGGCTTCTGCGCGCTCGGCTCGGTCAAGTCGAACATCGGCCATTGCGAGAGCGCGGCGGGCGTCGCCGGCGTCACGAAGGTGCTGCTGCAGATGAAGCACCGCGAGCTCGTGCCGACGCTGCACGCGGACGAGACGAATCCCGACATCGATTTCGCGCAATCGCCGTTCGTGCTGCAGCGCCGGCTCGCGCCGTGGCCGAAGCCGGACACGGGCGATCGGCCGCGAATCGCGGGCGTGTCGTCGTTCGGCGCGGGCGGCGCGAACGCGCACGTCGTGCTCGAAGAGTTCGTCGACGCGCGCGTCGTGACTGGCGGCGACGCCTCCGGCCCCGCGATCATCGTGCTGTCCGCCGCGACCGACGACGCGCTGCGCCGCCGCGCGCGGCAGCTCCACGCGGCGCTCGCCGACGGCGAAATCGACGCGGATCGCCTGCACGATCTCGCGTACACGCTGCAAGCGGGCCGCGAAGCGATGGCCGCGCGCTTCGGCTGCGTCGTCGGCTCCGCCGCCGCGCTGCAAGCGACGCTCGCCGCGTTCGTCGAAGGCGACGCCTCGCACGGCTGGCACGCGCATCGGCTCGCCGCCGGCCGGCAGGGCCTCGCCGAACTCGATGCCGATCCCGAGCTGCGGGCGTCGCTCGTCGACCAATGCATCGCGAGCGGCAAGCTCGACAAGCTCGCGTCGCTCTGGTGCCAGGGGCTCGGCGTCGACTGGTCCGCGCTGCATCGCGGCGGCGCGCGCCGGCGCGTGCATTTGCCGACGTATCCGTTCGACGGCCCGAGCTACTGGTTCCGCGACGACGGCGCACTCGCGATCGAGCCGGCGCGCCGCCCTTCAGTCGAATCCGCGCGCGGCGATACGGTTGCGGCAAGCGACGCGAGCGTCGACGCGCCGGCCGCTTCGACGCCCGATGTCGCGGTGCTCGTCCGCCGGACGGTTGCGCAAGTGCTCGGCTATCCGGACGTCGACATGGGCGAATCGTTCTTCTCGCTCGGCGGCGATTCGATCCGCGCGGCGCGCGCGCACCGGGTGCTGCAACAGTCGCTCGGCGTGAGGATTCCGCTCAGCCTGATGCTGGAAGCGAAAACGCTCGCCGAATGTGCGCGCGCAATCGATGCGCTGCTGCCGAAGGAACTGTCGATCGCGGCGGGTATGTCGAATGCCGGCGCGGTCAAGACTGAAACGCGCGCCGCCGATATGCCCGTGACTGGCACGTCCGTAACCGGCACGTCCGCTGCCAGCATGCCCGCCACCGGCACCTCCGCGACCCAACCGCAAATGCCCCGCGCGCAGCAACTCACATCGCAATCGGCATCGCAAACGCACCCTGCCACCGCGCCCGCCCCGCGCGACACGCGCCCGCGACTGCACACGCTGTCGTCGAACCAACGGCAATTCTTCTTCCTCGATCGCCTGAATCCCGCGAATCCGGCGTTCAACCTGCCGGGCGCGCTGCGCGTGCGCGGCGAGTGGCACGCGGGTGCGCTCGAAGCCGCGTACCGGACGCTCATCGATTCGCACGACGTGCTGCGCACCCGCTTCGTCGTGCGCGGCGGCGAGCCGTGCGCCGAGGTTGCGCCGCATCGCGCGGCGGCGATCCGCCATCACGATCTGTCAGCACTGCTGCCGAAGCACCAGGCCGCGCGCATCGCCGAATGCCTGACGGAATCGAGCCGCGAAGGCTTCGCGCTCGAACAGGGCGAGCCGAGCCGGCTGACGGTGCTCGAATTGCGCGACGACGACCACGTGATCCTGCTGAACCTGCATCACATCGTCGGCGACGCGGTGTCCGTCGTCGTGCTGCTCGACGCACTCGCGCGCGCCGCGCTGACGGGCCGCGCGCCCGCGCCGTGCGCCGGGCATCCGCAATACGCGGAGTGGGCCGCGCGCGAACACC
Source organism: Burkholderia sp. ABCPW 14 (assembly GCF_001523835.1). Classification (NCBI taxonomy): domain Bacteria; kingdom Pseudomonadati; phylum Pseudomonadota; class Betaproteobacteria; order Burkholderiales; family Burkholderiaceae; genus Burkholderia; species Burkholderia sp. ABCPW 14. The sequence continues at coordinate 80,646 of NZ_LOVS01000213.1, forward strand.
AGCAATTGCCCGAGGTCGTCGAACGCGAGCTGCCGTACTGGCTCGATCGCCTGCGCGACGTACCGCCGCCGCTGCCGCTGCCGTGCGACCGCGCGCGTCCGCCCGTGCCGAGCTATCGAGGGCAGAGCGTGCCGCTCGCATTCCCGGCGGAACTGACCGCGCAGCTCGACGCATACTGCAAGACGCACGGGCTGTCGCGCTTCGTCGTGATGCTCGCCGCATTCAAGGTCGCGCTGCGCGTGCTGTCGGGCCGCGACGACGTGGTCGTCGGCAGTCCTTACGCGAATCGCGCCGACGACGACACGGCCGACATGATCGGCAGCCTCGCCTACGCGCTCGTGCTGCGCACACAGCTCGGCGCGGCCGAGACCTTCCCGGACGCGATCGCGCTCGTGCGGCGCACCGTGCACGGCGCGTTCGATCATCTCGGCGTGCCGTATCCGCGGCTCGTCGAAACGCTGAATCCGGCGCGCCACGGCGGCGCGAATCCGCTCTACCAGATCATGTTCAACGTGATCCCGATGCCGGCGCTGCCCGACGGCGTCACGCCCGTCGAAGTCGATTCCGGCTGGCTCGACTACGACCTGTTCGTGCGGCTGCGCGCATCGGACCGCGCGATCGAAGGCGTGCTGCAATTCAGCGCCGATCTCTTCGACCGCCGGACCGCCGAAGCGATCGCCATGTACTACGTCGAGCTGCTGCACACGCTGCTCGCGCATCCGTCGCTGCCGCTCGCCGGCCTCGCGCCGCCCGCCGAGCTCGCGCTCGAACGGACGATCGCCGACGCGATGCCGCCGCTGCGCCTCGAAATCGTATCGACGTTCACGGATAGGCCGCTCGCCGGCACGCTGCGCTACTGGAGCACCGCGACGGGCCAATCGATCGAGCCGAGCTTCGCTCCGTACGGTCAGTTATTCCAGACACTTTATGATCCGTCGACGCCGTTCCACGCGAACCGGCACGGGATGAACGTCGTGCTCGTCAGGCCCAGCGACTGGCTGCGCTTCGACGGAGCGAGCGCGAGCGCGAACGCCGGTGCCGGTGCCGGTGCCGGTGCCGGTGCCGGTGCCGGTGCCGGTGCCGATGCCGATGCCAAAGCCAAAGCCGAAGCCGAAGCCGGTGCCGATGCCGAAGCCGGTGCCGATGCCGAAGCCGAAGCCGAAGCCGAAGCCGAAGCCGATGCCGATGCCGATGCCGATGCCGATGCCGATGCCGAAGCTAACGCCAATGCAGGCGCAGGCGACGCCGCCGCACGGATCGCGCTCTACGTCGACGAGCTCGCCGACGCGCTGCGCGACGCAGCGCCGTCGCTCGCCGTGCCGCTGCTCGTGCTGGTGCTGCCGGACGATGCGGCATCGCTCGCGAGCGGCGGCGAACATGAAGACACAAACGCGGACGACGCGTCGCTCGCGCCACACCGCACGCTCGCTGCGGCGCTCGCGGATCTGCCGGCCGTGACGGTCGCGCACTGGCGCGACGTCGCCGCGATCTATCCGGTCGCCGACGTGTTCGATCCGCACGCGGACGCCGCCGGCCACGTGCCGTTCACGAGCGAGTACTACGCGGCGCTCGCGAGCTATATCGCACGCACCGCGTTCCAGCACGCGGCGATGCCGCTCGACGACGCGTGGAACCGGCTCGCCGCGCAGATCCGCGACGATGCCGAGCAGCTCGTCGCCGCGCCGTCAGCCGACGCGCGCCACCGCCGCGCGCCGTATGCGCCGCCGGCGAACGAAGCCGAAGCGGCGCTCGCGCCGATCTTCGCAACGGCGCTGAAGCTCGACGATCTCGGCATCGACGACAACTTCTTCGACTGCGGCGGCCATTCGATCCTCGCGATCGGCGTCGTCTATCAGATCAACGAAGTATTCGGCGTCACGCTGTCGGTCGCGGACATCTTCATGGCGCCGACGGTGCGCCGGCTCGCCGAGCGGATGCGCGACGCGCCGGACGGCCCGGCATACGTCGATCTCGCGAGCGCGGCCGCGCTGCCCGACGACATCGCGCCGCTGCCCGCCCCCGTCGCCGACACGCCGCGCGCGCTGTTGCTGACGGGCGCGACGGGCTTCGTCGGCCGCCACCTGCTGCGCGAGCTGATCGATCGCACGGACGCGACGATCTACTGCCTCGTGCGCTCGCCCGACGCCGCGCAGGGCCTCGCGCGCCTCCGCGCGACGCTCGAGCGCTGGTCGCTGTGGCGCGACGGCGACGACGCGCGCGTGATCGCCGTGCCGGGCGATCTCGGACGCCCGCGCATCGGCTTGTCGAACGCCGATCGCGCGCGGCTCGTCGCCGAAGTCGACGCGATCTATCACAACGGCACCAGCATGAACCATCTCGAATCGTTCGAGATGGCGCGCGCCGCGAACGTCGACGGCGTGATCGAACTGCTGCGCATCGCGACCGAAGGCCGGCCGAAGACGTTCAACTACGTGTCGACGCTCGCCGTGTTCAGCATGCGCGAGCGCACCGGCAAGCACATATTCGACGAATCCGCGCCGATCGACGAAGAAAAGCACCCTTGCGACCAGGGCTACACGACGAGCAAGTGGGTCGGCGAGCAGTTGACGCATCTCGCGGCCGCGCGCGGCGTGCCGTGCAACGTGTTCCGGCTCGGCCTCGTGACGGGCGACGCGCGGCACGGGCATTACGACGCGCTGCAGGCCTACTATCGGCTGCTGAAGAGCTGCATGCTGATGGGCGCCGCGTTCGACGATTTCCGCTACGACCTCGTGATCACGCCGGTCGACTACGTCGCGCGCGCGCTCGCGCATCTCGGCGCGCAGCATCCGCACGGCGGCCGCGTGTTCCATCTGTCGACGATGCAGGTCACGCCGATGCGCACAGTGTTCGACATGATGAACGCGCAGTTGCCGACGCCGATGCGCATGCTCACGCACCGCGCGTGGATCGACGAGCTGCGCGTGCGCTACCGGCGCGGCGACGTGCAATCGATCGTGCCCGTCGTGCAATGGATGATGAACATGAGCGACGCCGAGCTCGTGAAGCTCGCCCGCGAGCGCGAGGAAACGACGTTCATCTACGACTGCACGGCCACGCATCGCGAGCTCGAGGCCGCCGGCATCGTCGTGCCCGTGTTCGACGACGCGCTGCTGCGCCGCTACCTGCGCGGCATGTTCGACGACGACACAGACCTGCGCGCGCTCGCCGGCCAGCCGGACGACGGCGAGCGTCTTTCTCCCCTTCACTCCCACACGTGATTTCCATGGACGATCTCATCTATCAAGACGAACACGCTTCGCTGCTGCCGCTCGAAGGCCTGACTGTCAGCGTGATCGGCTACGGCATCCAGGGCCGCGCATTCGCCGCGAATCTGCGCGACAGCGGCGTTTCGGTGCGCGTCGGCAACATCGGCGACCACTACTTCGAGCTCGCGCGAGCGGAGGGCCATCGCGTGACGGGCATCGCCGAAGCGGTCGCGCATGCGGACATCGTGCTGCTGCTGATTCCGGACGAGGCGCACGGCGCGGTGTTCGACGTCGACATCGCGCCGAACCTGCGCGAAGGCGCGCTCCTGTGCGTCGCGCACGGGCACTCGCTCGTGCAGGGCGACGTCCGCCCGCTCGCGGGACGCGATCTCGCGATGCTCGCGCCGCGCATGTACGGCGATCCGATCCGCCGCTACTACCTCGCGGGCCAGGGCGCGCCCGCATACTTCGACATCGTCGCGGACCACACCGGCCGGGCGCGCGACAAGGTGCTCGCGATCGCGCGCGCGGTGGGCTTCACGCGCGCGGGCGTGATGGCGCTCGGCTACCGGCAGGAGACGTTCCTCGATCTGTTCCAGGAGCAGTTCCTCGCGCCCGCGCTCGTCGATCTCGTCGAGGCGGGGTTTCAGGTGCTCGTCGAGCGCGGCTTCAATCCGAAGGCCGCGCTGCTCGAAGTCTACGGCTCCGGCGAGATGGGCAAGATGATGCTCGACGGCGCGGACATCGGACTCGACGAAGTGGTCGCGCTCCAGGGCTCGCCGACCTGCCAGGTCGGCTATCACCGCTGGCGCGGCCGCACGCTGCCCGCCGCCATGCGCGAGCTCGCCGCGCGCGTGCTCGATCAGATCGACAGCGGCGACTTCTCCGCGTATCTGAAGGAGCATGCGTCGAACGACTATGCGTCGCTCGACGAAGCACGCCGCGCGGTGCTGAAGCGGCCGCTCAACATGACGCATGCGGAGGTCCGCGCGGCGTTCCGGTTCCCGGCCGAACGGGCGGGCGGGCTCTATCAGTCGGCATCGGCAGCTGCCGCCGCCGAGCCGGAGATCGCGCAATGAGCGCCCGCCGCCTGCTCGTCGGCGCGACGTTCACCGCATCGCCGCTCGATCCGCTGCTGCGCGCGCAGCGCTTCGGCGACGTCGCGTTCACGCGCTACAACCAATTGCTACAAGCGCTGCTCGCGCCCGATCCGCAGCACGCGCGCGACGAAACGCTGCTGCTCGTGCGGCTCGCCGACTTCGTGCGGCACGAGGCAAGCGATCGCGCGCAATCGCACGACTCGCTTGCCACGCTGCTCGCGCAGCGCGCGGATGCATGGCTCGACGCGCTCGCGTCGTTCAGCGCGAGCCGCGCGATGCCGCCGTGCATCGTCGTGCTGCCGTCGCCCGCGCTCGACGCGCGAGGCGCGGCGCTCGCCGATACGTGCCGGCGACTCGAATGCGCGTTGCAATCGGCGCCGGGCCTGCGCGCGCTGGATTGGGCCGATTTCGTCGCGGCGAGTGCGATCGCGCAGCCGTTCGATCCGGTCGCGGACAAGCTCGGCCACGTGCCGTTGACGATCGAATGCTTCGCGGCGTTCGCAAAGTGGATCGCCGCGCGGCTGCATGACGGCGGCGGCGCGGACGGCGGCGCGGCGAGGAAAGACGCAGGCGCGGTCTCCGGCGCGCACACGCAAACGGCCGCGGTTGCGGTTGCGGTTGCCGATGCGGACGCGAACGCAAGCGCCGGCGTGCATGCAACTGCGGCGACCGCGCGCGCAACGGCGTCGCATACGCGCGTCAACGCAAACGCTGCTGCCGGACACATGCGCGACGCAGCGCCGACCGACGCATGCAGCCGGGACGCGGCCTCCCCGAGCGCCTCGGCGCCAAGCCCATCGCTCGCCCGTTTCTTCGAGCGCCTGCAACTGCGCATCACGAGCGTCCCGCTCGACGACGAAACGGCGCTCGCCAAAAGCGCACGCCTGAGCCACACGGCCGCGACGTTCCACCTGAGCGGCCGCCCATATCTCGAAGCCGACCTGCTCGACGCGGCCGCGCGCGACGCGTGCGGACTCGCGCTGACAGTCGCCGACCGCTTCGGCCAATACGGCTGCAGCGGCTTCGCGCTCGTGCGCGCCGACGCCGGCCTGCCCGTCCTCGCCGAATTCGTGCTGAGCTGCACGGTGCTCGGCAAACAGGTCGAGCATGGCGCGCTGCTCGCGTTCGCGCACGCCGCGCGGCAGGCCGCGCTGCCGGCCATCGCGATCGATTACGTTCGCACGGACGGCAATCAGCCGGCCATCGAATTCGTCGACGCGCTCGCCGCGCAAGCGGGCGCCGCTGTCGAACGCAGCGGCTCGCGCGCGCGGCTGCGCATCGCGCCGTCCGCGCTCGCCGACGCGGTGCTCGCGTGCGCGAAAGCGCCGCAAGCGCTCGCGGCGACCGCACAGGCGCTCGACCTCGCGCCGCTCTTCTCCCGTTCAACCACTCACCTGGCCGGCCACCGATGAACGCGAACCTCGACGCTATCTCCCTCGCCCATGACGCGCCGCCCGCCGACTGGTGGGCGCGCGACCGGCTGCGCTACCGCGACGGCGTGCTGCATTTCTGCGGACGCAACGTCGCGGCACTCGCCGCCGCATTCGCCGAGCCGCTCTTCCTGTACGACCCGCAGCGCGCGGTCGACAACGTCGAGCGCCTGCGCGGCGCGCTCGGCGGCCTGCAAGACGGGGACTTCCGCATCCATTACGCGATGAAGGCGAATCGCTTCCGGCCGCTCCTGTCCGAGCTGCGGCGCTCGCCGATATTTGGCATCGACGCGTGCTCGCCCGAGGAATTGCGCGAAGCGCTCGCCTGCGGCTTCGCGCCCGAGCGCATCTCGTACACCGCGCACGGGATGATGCCGGACGAGGCGGCCCTCCTCGCCGCGCTGCCGGACGTACACGTGAACTGCGACACGCTGAGCGCGATCGCGCTGCTCGGCAGCCGCTCGCCCGGTCGCGAAATCGGCATCCGCGTGAACCCCGGCGTCGGCATCGGCTACGGCGACAGCGAGCGACTCAGCTACGCGGGCGCGACCGTCACGAAGTTCGGCATCTATGCGGAGCAGTTCGGCGCGGCGCTCGAGCTCGCCGCGCGGCACGGCCTGACCGTGACCTGGCTGCACTGCCACGCGGGCTGCGGCTATCTGGACCCGCAACTCGCGTCGTTCGAGCGCGTGCTCGACGCGCTCGACGCGTTCGCCGCACGCGTGCCCAGGCTGCGCGGCATCAATCTCGGCGGCGGGCTCGGCCTGCCGCATCGCGCGACCGACCGGCCGCTCGATCTCGAGCGCTGGCGGGCGGCCGTGCACGCGCGCTTCGGCCGCCGCCCGCTGGCGATCGCGATCGAGCCCGGCGATTTCATCGCGAAGGACGGCGGGATGCTCGTGCTGCGCGTCGCGTATGTCGAGCTCAAGCGCAATCGCCGTTTCGTCGGGCTGAACGGCGGCTTCAACCTCGCGATCGAGCCTGCGTTCTACGACCTGCCGTGCGAGCCCGTGCCGTGCATTCGCCGGCCGGGCGCCGCGCAATCGGTGTGCCTCGCCGGCAACATCAACGAGGCGCTCGACCTGTGGGGCAACGACATGAGCCTGCCGCCCGTCGAGCCGGGCGACTTCGTCGCGCTCTTGAACGCGGGCGGCTATGCTTCGTCGATGAGCTCGAACCACTGTCTGCGAGGACAGTTCCGCGAGCTCGCGCTGTTCGACGCGGCGTCCCGCTGATTCCCACTACATGACAAGGAGCCCCAGCGTGTCTTCGCTTTCACGACAATTGAGCGCTCTCGGCAGCCGGATCTTCACGAGCGCGCCGTTCGGTCCCGGCGTGTCGATGCAGAACCTCGCCGAGTGGTCGTCGCTCGCGCACGTCCAGCTGCTCGGCAAGGTCGCCGCCGAATTCGGCATCGACATCGACATCGAAGAGGCCTACCGGCTCGACAGCTTCGAGCGCCTGCTGCATTACATCGAGCGGCAACGCGAAGCGGGCGGCGACGCGCCGCAAGCGAGCGCAACGCCCGGCGCGGCGGCGCACGCGGCCGGCGTCGAGCCCGACACGATCGGCGCGCTGCTGCGCGCGCGCGCCGATGCGCTGCCCGACGAACCATTCCTGTTCTTCCCCGCAGACGACCGCAGCTACACGTATCGCGCGTTCGACCGGCTCGCGTGCGCAGCCGCCGAAAAACTGCACGCGCACGGGCTGCGGCGCGGCGACCGGCTGTCGGTCGTGCTGCCGAACGGCCCGGAGTTCCTTGCGTACTACTTCGGCGCGCATCGGCTCGGCGTCGTGTCGGTGCCGATCAACCCGGCGCTCAGCGCGGCCGAATGCGCGTTCATCGTCCGCAACAGCGGCGCGAAGCTCGTCGTCTTCGACCGGCGGCTCACGAACCTGCGCGACGCGGTGCACGCGGCGCTCGGCGACGACGGCGCGCCGCTCGCGTGCGCCGACGCCGCGTCCGGCTTCGGCCTCGAAGCGCTCGCGGCGGCGGCAGCCGGGCACGCGCATGCATCGACATCGATCGCGCCGGAACCGGGCCTCTCAGCCGACGACGACGCGAGCATCCTCTACACGTCCGGCACGACGGGCCACCCGAAGGGCGTCGTGCTGTCGCACCGGAACCTGTTGTCCGACGCGCGCGCGCTCGTCGACTGGTTCGCGTTCGAGCCCGGCGCGCGCACGATGTGCATCCTGCCGCTCTTCCACAACAACGGCCAGGTGATCACGCTGCTGTCGCCGCTGATCGCGGGCGGCAGTTCGGTGATCCTCGAAGGCAAGTCGGCGCTGCCGTCGTTCTGGAAGCTGATCGACACGTACCGCGTGAACTGGACGAGCGTGATGCCCGCGTTCCTGTCCGCGTTCCTCGAATACGGACTGAAGCGCACCGACGATACGCTGCGCGGCATCGTCTGCGGCGGCCAGGTGCTGCTCGATGAGGTGCGCAGCCGCTTCGAGATCGAATACCGCGTGCCGGTGTTCGAAGGCTTCGGGCTCACCGAGACGACGTCGTTCGCGACAATGAACCGCCATCCCGCCGAGCGCCGCCGCTTCGGATCGATCGGCGTCGCGCTGCCATGCAACGAGCTGCGGATCGTCGACGCCGACGGCCGCCCCGTCGCGGCGGGCGAAACGGGCGAGATCCTGATCCGCGGCGAGAACGTCGCGATGCGCTATCACGCGCGCCCCGAACTCAGCGCCGAACGCTTTCGCGACGGCTGGCTACATACGGGCGACTACGGCTACCGCGACGACGAAGGCCACTTCTTCTTCGCGACGCGCGTCGACGATCTCATCATCAAGGGCGGCGAGAACATCTATCCGGCCGAGATCGAGAACGTGCTGCACGGCTGCGACGACGTCGTCGAATGTGCGGCGCTCGGCGTGCCCGATCCGATTCTCGGGCAGGAAGTGTGCGTGTACGTGAAGCTGAAGCCGTCGTCGACGCTCGGCAAGGACGACGTCCGCCGCCTGTGCGAAGGCCGCATCGCGCACTACAAATGCCCGCGCCACGTCGTGCTGCTCCACGAGCTCGACGATCTGCCCGAGCTGCCGAAGGGGCCGACGCGCAAGATACTCCGCCGCCGGCTGCTCGAACATTTCGCGGCGCAACGCGTGCGGGCCTCGGCGTGACGCCCGGCGCCGCGCATTGCACTTTTTCATCGAACGACATCGACCGAACGTGAAGGAGACGCCATGAAGCTCGTACTGTTCCTGCATCTGATTTTCGTCGCCGCGTGGATGAGCTGCGTGATCGTCGAAGGCATCTTCGAGCACGCGATCGATCGGAGTCCGGAGCAACGCGCATTCATCTCGAAGCTGCACTGGACCACCGACAAGTACGTCGAAATCCCCGCGTTCACGATCGTGCTCGTCACCGGCGCGATCCTGCTCGCGCATCGCGCGCCGACGCCGCTCTTGCTGACCAAAGTCGCGTTCGGCACGCTCGCGATCGCGTTGAACGCGGTGTGCGTGTGGATCGTCGTCCGGCGCAGGCGCCATGCGGCGCACGACGACTACGCCGCATGGGAGCGCATCGACCGCGTTCAGCACAAGCTCGGCGGAGTCGTCGCGATCGCGATGCTCGTCGCGCTCGGCATCGGCGGCTACATGTTTGCAGGAGCGTAAATGAAGGCATTGATTTTTCCTGGGCAGGGCTCACAGGCCGCCGGTATGGGCGCGGGTCTCTTCGAGCGGTATCCGGAAATCGTCGAAGCGGCGGACGACGCGATGGGCCTATCGGTCGCGCGTCTTTGCATCGACGATCCCGACGGCCTGCTCGCCGACACCCGCTATGCGCAGCCCGCGATCTTCGTCGTCAATGCGCTGCAGCTTGCCGCGTGGCGCGAGACGCACGACGACGCGAACGTCTGGCTCGCCGGACACAGTCTCGGCGAATACAGCGCGCTCCTCGCGGCGAGCGTATTCGATTTCCGCACCGGGCTCGAAATCGTCAAGCGGCGCGGCGAGCTGTTCGCGTCGGTCAACGGCGGCGCGATGGCGGCGGTCGTCGGCGTGACCGCCGCCGAGCTCGGCCGCCGCCTGCGCGCGTTCGGCTTCGACGACGTCGATCTCGCGAATTTCAACAGCGCCGAGCAGACCGTGATCGCGGGACCGGCCGCATCGGTCGCCCACGCGACGCGCATGCTCGACGCTTGCGACGACGTCACCGTCCACCCGCTGAAGGTAAGCGGCGCGTTCCACTCGCGCTGCATGACGCCGCTCAAGCCCGAGTTCGACGCGTTCCTCGCGCGCTTCGCGCTCGCCGAGCCGGCGCGGCCTGTCGTGTCGAACGTGACCGCGCGCATCTATCAGGCGCCCGGCACGCCGGCCGACTATCTCGTCGAACAGCTCGACCAGCCGGTGCGCTGGCGCGACAGCATCCGCTTCATGCTGCGCTCGGGCGTCGACGAATGGGACGAGCTCGGCCCCGGGCGCCGCCTCCTGACCAAACTCGTCGACGCCATCCGGTGCGAGCCGCCCGCGACGCTGCAACCCGCCACACTTTGAAGAGGACCGATCCGACATGTCATCCATCCAATCCGCCCTCGCCGCCTGCCGATCGCTGAGCGCGCCGCCGCCGCTCGCGCCGGCGGCCAACTTCGCCGACGTGCTGCGATTCCGCGCAGAGACGACGCCCGACGAGTTCGCATACGGTTATCTCGGCTTCGGCCGCATGCCGGATCGCGTGATGCGCTATGGCGACATTCATCGCCGCGCACTCGCGATCGCGCGCGAGATCGTCATGCACGGCCGTCCGGGCGACCCGGTGCTGCTGATCTTCCCGTCCGCCGCCGATTTCATCGAGGCGTTCTTCGGCTGCCTGTACGCGGGCCGGATGGCCGTGCCGGCGCTGCCGCCGCGCACCGAAAAGGAGCGGCGGCGGCTGATCTCGATCACGCGCGACTGCGCGCCGTCGCTCGCGATCTGCGGCACCGGCGAAATGGACGCCGTGCTCGCCGAACTATGCGCGGCGGGCGTCGTCGCACCGCCGTGCCGCGAAGTCGACGCGATTCCCGACGGCATCGGCGACGCTTCGCCCGACCTGCCCGCCGTCGCGCCCGACAGCATCGCGTTCCTGCAATACACGTCCGGCTCGACGTCCGATCCGAAGGGCGTGATGGTCGGCCACGACAACCTGCTCGCGAACGAGCGGCTGCTGCGGCAGCACTGGGGCAGCGACCGCGCACGCTGGCTGATCGTGTCGTGGCTGCCGCACTATCACGACATGGGACTGATCGGCGCAATCCTGCAGCCGATCTACGCGGGACGGCCCGCTGTGTTCATGTCGCCGCAGGACTTCCTGCAGCATCCGGCGCGCTGGCTCCACGCGGTGTCCGACTACGGCGCGACCTGCAGCGGCGCGCCGAACTTCGGCTACGAGCTGTGCCGGCGCCGCGCGAGCCGGATGGATCTCACGCGGCTCGATCTGTCGACGTGGGAGCAGGCATTCAACGGCGCGGAGCCGGTGCGGCCGCGAACGATGCGCGAATTCGCCGACGCGTTCGCGTCCACCGGCTTCCGCTACGACGCTTTCGCGCCGTGCTACGGGCTCGCGGAGCTGACGCTGGCCGCAACGTCGAAGCAGATCGGCGCGCCCGTCGTCATGCGGCGCGCCGACTACGCGGCGCTCGCCGATGGACGCTTCGAGCCGCTGCACGGCGACGGCCGCTCGATCGACGTCGTATCGGTCGGCACGCTCGCCCACGCGCATCAGGCGATCCGCATCGTCGACCCGGCGACGGGCGATCCGCAGCCGGCGGGCGCGATCGGCGAGATCTGCGTCGCGAGCGACAGCGTCTGCCACGGCTACTTCGGACGCCCGGACGCGACCGACGCGACGTTCCGCGCATACCGCTCCGACGCGTTTCCGCACGGCATGCTGCGCACGGGCGACCTCGGCTTCGTCGACGACCGAGGGCACCTGTTCATCTCGGGGCGCATCAAGGACCTGATCATCCTGAACGGCGTCAACTACTATCCGCAGGACATCGAAGGCGCGGTGCTGAACGTGTCCGATCAGATCCGCTCGAACCGGCTCGCCGCGATCATGGTCGAGCGCGACGAGCAGGCGGGGGTCGTCGTCGTGCTCGAGGCGATCGGCCGGTTCGATCTCGCGGCGCTCGCGCCGGCGATCGGCCGCGAAGTCTGGGACGCATGCCAGTTGACGCTGAGCGGCGTGATCCGCGTGAAGAAGGGCGAGATCCATACGACATCGAGCGGCAAGATCCAGCGCTCGACCTGCGCGCGGATGCTCGCGGACGGCACATTCACGATCGAGGACGCGTATCTGCCCGACGCCGCGCGGGCATGGCTCGCGCCCTTGATCGAACGGTGCGCGAGCGTCTGCGGCGAACCGTCCGGCGACGCGCAGGCCGCTGCCTGACGACGCGCCGCGGCTCGCCGCGCACGGCGCGCGGCAGCCGATCGCGCGGTACGGCGCCGCACGCGCGTCGCTTGCATCGCGAGCGCAAGCCGGGCATCTATCGCATCCGTCTCTCGCACACTCTCGCATCGAGCCGCCCGTCGGGTTATAGTCCGGCGGGCGCGCGCCGCGCGAAAGCACACGAACGATGCAACGCGCGCGCCGCGCCGACGCGTCTATCCCGGTCCCGCGCCGTTTTTTTCGACACCCACAACCCGCACGGACGGCCCACCGAGCCATCCGGCATCCGATTCGTACAAGCGCCGATCGATGGCTTCGTTGATTCTCGTTCTCGCCTGCCTGTTCGCGGGCGCCGCGCTCGCGCGGAGCAAGCGCCTGCCGGACAACTTCCCGGCCAGCCTCAACTTCTTCGTCATCCAGATTTCATTGCCCGCGCTCGTGCTGCAGCATCTGCACAAGATCGCATTCAGCGCGGACGTGCTGTGGCTCTTCGCGACGCCCGTCATCGTATTCGCGGCGACCGCGGCGCTCGCGCTCATCGCGGGCGCGCTGCTTCGCCTCGACAAGGCGACGGTCGGCTGCCTCACGCTCGTCTGCGGCACGAGCAACACGTCGATCGTCGGCGTGCCGGTCGTGCAGGCGCTCATCGGAAGCGCGGCGGTCGGTCACGCGCTCGTCGTCGATCAGGCGAACTTCATCGTAATGTGCACGGCGGGTCTCGTCGCCGCCGACCTGTATGCGGGCAGCGCGACCCGCTGGCGCGGCGTCGCGCGGCAGCTCGCCGGCTACCGGCCGATTCAGGCGATGGCGCTCGCGTTATTGCTGCGGCCGGCGCCGTTTCCGCCTGTCGTCGAAGATGTGCTGACCGCGCTCGGCGCAACGCTCACGCCGATCGCGATGATCTCGGTGGGCGCGAGCTTCAGCCTGCGCGGCGCGCGCGGCGCCGCCCGGAATTTCGCGGTGGGCCTCGGCGTCAAGCTGCTCGTCGTGCCGGCGATCGTACTCGCTTGCGGGCTCTACGTCTTCGCTCAGCAGGGGGCGCCGCTCGCCGTCGCGCTCTTGCAGGCCACGATGCCGCCGATGATCATCGCGGGGCTCATCGCGATCGACAAGAAACTCGATCCGCCGCTCGCGGGCGCGCTGATGACATTGGGCGTGCCTGCGTCGATCGTCGCCGCATGGCTGTGGCGCGGCGTGCTGCCTTATTGACGAGGCCGAGACGGCCGACGAATATGTTTCGGAACACGAATCGTCCGATGCACGGTGCATTCGCTTCGTCGGATGCGCGGCGCGGATATCGCGCACATGCCGCCGATGACGCCGCGTCCGAATCGACAGGCACGTCGGCGGCGCGCCTATCGAACACGGAACACGCGACGCGACCGTGCTCGCGCAGCCGTCACGCGCCGTTCGGCAGCAGCCGGTGCATTTCGTGGAACACCATGTCGGCGCGCCCGGCGATCGCAAACGGCACGCCCGTCGCGACGAACCCGAGCGATTCGTAGAAGCCGCGCGCCGATTCGCGCGCGGTGCACCACACGACTTTTCCGTTCTGCCGCTGCGCGTACTCGATGCACGCGTGCATCAGCCGCGTGCCGACGCCGTGCCCCTGCATGAACGGCTCGACGGCCACGCCCCGCAGCCGCCACGCGCTATCCGCGAAGAAATCCCGAAATGCTTGCCGACAGATCGTCGCGACCGCGACGATCCCGTCCGATGTCCGGGCCGCCAGATGGAGCGTCACATCGTGGTCGTCACACGGAAAGCGGCTCGCGTTCTCGTCTCCGTCCAACAGAATTCTGGCCCTGAGCGGCAACACGGACGCAACCGGCACGGTCACGATGGAGTACGACTGTTGATCGACGAACATCGGCTGTTTATGAAAAAATTGATTGACTCATTCTAAATCCGTGAAAGATTTCGTTCGCGAAAAAATATCTGTTGTTCGCCCCAGGCAATGCGGTTAATCTAAATAAATGTTGCTCGCGTCATTGAACTCAAGCAAACAAACTGCGATCACAGATAATGGAGAAAATCTCGTCCGATACGGGAAGCGCCTATGACGAAATCCGTTCGCGGATCTTCGACGGCCGATTGTCGCCCGGGCAGAAAATCTCTCACCGAGGCCTCGCTCACGAACTCGGCGTCGGGCAAATGCCGGTGCGCAGCGCACTGCAATTGCTCGCTTCCGAAGGGCTCGTGAATATCGTCGACAAGAGCGGCACCTTCGTCAACGAGCCGACGCGCGACGATCTGCGCGAAATCTACGAACTGCGCCTCGCGCTCGAGAGCGCCGCCGCGTACCTCGCGGCGCGCGGCGGCGCGACGGACGGCCTGTCGCGCTCGCATGCGCAGATGCGCAGGCTCGTCGACGAAAACGGCGCCGATATCATGACCGAGCAGAAAGTCGGCTGGGTCTTTCATGACGAAATATTCAAGGCCGCACGCAACGATCGGCTATTTACGACATACAAGCTGCTGCGCGCGCAAACCCATGCGCTGAACGAACTGCCGCGAAACGATTTCGCGACAGTCAGGCGCGGTACGCTCGAACATTTGGAGATTTACGCGGCCATCGATGCGCGGGACGCGGAATCGGCGCGGCGCCTGATGTGGAATCACGTGATCGACGGCACTCCGGACAGAATCCGATTAATTCGAGCTCAATATGACACTGGCCAATAAAAAAATTCCTTTACCGCTACAGATGATGCTCGGCCTCGCGCTCGGCGTGGTCTTCGGGCTGTTCGCGCCCGCCGCGAGCCGCGATCTGGCGTTCATCTCGACGCTGTTCGGTCACGCGATCAAGATGGTCGTGCTGCCGCTGATCCTGCTGTCGGTGACGCTCGGCGCGTTCCGCGCGGGCACGCAGCGCGGCCGGCTCGGCAAGACAGCCGCGTTCAGCCTCGTGTTCTTCGTGCTGATGACGGTGATTGCCGCGTCGCTCGGCCTCGCGCTCAACTGGCTGTTCCGGCCCGGCATCGGCGCGAGCCACGCGCAAACGGCGTCGATGCCGGCGAACCTCGCGAGCGGCATCGACTGGATGAAGTTCCTGACCGACATGATCCCGTCGAACATCGTCGGCGCGCTCGCGGCCGGCAACTCGCTGCCGGTGCTCGTGTTCGGCGTGCTGCTCGGCTGCGCGCTCGCAGCCGTCCAGGACCGCGCGGCGCCGTTCGTCGCCGTCTGCGAATCGATGCTCGCCGCGTTCTTCAAGATGACGGAGTGGGTGGTGTCGCTATCCCCGATTGCGATCTTTGCTGCGATCGCAGTGCTGCTGTCGTCGAAAGGACTTGCCGCGATGACGCCGCTCGCGAAGCTGCTCGGCATCGCGTATCTCGGCATGGCGATCCTCGCTGTGTGGCTCACGCTGATCGTCAAGCTCGCCGGCCACTCGCCGCGCGCGATCGTCCGCAAGGTCAGCGAGCCGCTGATCCTCGGCTTCACGACGCGCTCGTCCGAAATCACGTTCCCCGTGCATCTGAAGAAGCTGACGGAGATGGGCGTGCCGTCGTCGGTCGCGTCGACCGTGCTGCCGCTGTCGTACATCTTCAATCGAGAAGGCGCGGTGCTCTACACGGTGCTCGCGGTCTGCTATCTCGCGGACGCGTACCAGCTCGCATGGAGCTGGCCGCTGATGATCACGATCGCGATCCTGACGATCATCACGATCGACGGCGCCGCGAACGTGCCGTCGGGTGCGGTCGTCGCAATCACGGTGATCCTCGCCGCGATCGGGCTGCCCGCCGACGCCGTGCTGCTGATTCTCGGCGTCGATGCGTTCTTCGACATGGGCCGCACCGCGCTGAACGTCTACGCGAGCACCGTCGCGACGACGCTCGCGAGCCGCGTGTCCGGCGTGGCGCCCGAGCTTGCGGACACCGCGGCGCACGTGTCGCGCGCCTGAAGGCTGTCGTTCGCGCCGGCGGATGCCGGCGCGCGGAATGGAATCGGTACGGCGATGGCTGCCGGAAGTTCGGCGGTCGGCGCGAAACGCCGGCCCGATGCAGGAAAGTACTGGCGAGCGTGATGCTCGGCGGTTCGGTGGGTGCGGCACGCCGTGCGTGCATGGGCACGCACGGCAGCCGCCTCGCATGACATCGCTCGCGCGATTGTAGTTCCGTCTGCGAGTATTTCTGGCCCTCGGATGCAGGCGGTTACGCAGTCCCTGTCGCCCCACGCTGGGACTGCGCTTTTTATTGTCGAACCAGCGGCGCAACGAAACGATTACAACGCGTTTCGTGCGTCGCTGCCAAGTGTAAGTCGAGACTGCGCGGCACGAAACAGAAATCGCGATGCCGCAAGCGGTCGGATCGATTCGGCACGGATCGTCTTTCGTGTGCCATCGGCGCATCGCGACGGCCCCCTCTCCGATGTTCATTCCGAATGCCGCCCATCACGCGACGAACGCCGGAACGGCACGCCCGTCGCGTTCGCGCGGCTCTCAGGCTCTTCGGCTCTCGAACGTTTCAGCGCATGCACATTCGAGCTTTTGGACGCTCAGGTTCGCGAGCGTCATCAGCATTCCCGACGTTCGGACGTTCGACCTCTCGGGCTTTCGAGCAACGCACGCGCGGCCACGCGCAACACGCGCGCATCGGCGCGACGGCGGCTCGCGACATGGAGCCGCCGCACCTTCATCAACGCGCCGCCATGTCCTGCCGCGCCGGCTCGCGCGCGCCGACGGCGACGTCCGCCCCCCAGCCGCCGCCGAGCGCACGAATCAGGTTGACCGTCGATACCGCCTGCGTGCCCGTCAACTGATTCGATTGCAGCTGCGATTCGAGCACCGAGCGCTCGCTGTCGATCACGTCGAGATAGCTGACCGCGCCTTCCTGATACTGCGTGCGCGACAGCGTCGCCGCGCGCCGCGACGCGTTGACCGCGTCGTTCTGCGCGTGGATCTGGTCGTCGAGCAAACGCAGATCGGCGAGGTTGTCCTCGACTTCGCGGAACGCGACGAGCACCTGCTGCCGGTAGTTCGCGACTTCTTCGTCGTACTTCGCGCGCGCCTGCGCAACGCCCGCGCTCCGCCGCCCGCCATCGAAGATCGGCAGCGTGAGCGCGGTGCCCGCGAACGGCCCGAGCAGGAACGTGCGACTCGACCACAGGAACAGACTGCCGAGCGTCGCCGCTTCATAGCCGAACGCGCCCGTGATATCGAGCTTCGGGAAGTAAGCGGACTTCGCGAGGCCAACGCGTGCGTTCGCGGCCATCATCGCGCGCTCGGCGGCCGCGATGTCCGGCCGCCGCTCGAGCAGCGCCGACGGCAGCCCCGCCGGCACCCGCACCGCGACCGGCACGATCGGCGTCTGCGTGAACGAGAAATCCGCAGGCGCCTTGCCGAGCAGGATCGCGAGCGCATGCTCGGACACCGCGCGCCGCCGTGCGACGCCGAGCGCGTCCGCCCGCGCGGTCGCGAGTTCGTTCTTCGCGCGCGACACGTCGAGCTCGCTGATGTCGCCTTCGCTGAAGCGCCGCTGCACGAGCTTCAGCGCTTGCTCGCGCAGCTCGACCGTGCGGCGGTACAGATCCTGATCGGAATCGAGCCGGCGCAGCTCGAAGTAGTTCTGCGCGACATCCGCCTGCAGCGCGAGCTGCACCGAGCGGAACAGCGCCTCGCTCTGCGCGGCGTCCGCGCGCGACGCTTCGACGTTGCGGCTCACGCGGCCGAACAGGTCCGCCTCGTACGACACCGTGCCTTGCGCGCGCCAGAGCGTCGCCGTCGTGGGACCGGCGCCCTGCGGCTGGAACTGCGACGCCGACGACAGCCCTTCGCGCGTCGGCCCGAAGCCGACGCCCACTTGCGGGAACCACTGCGAGCGCGCGGCGCGGGTCGCCGCACGCGCCTGCTCGACGCGCGCCGCCGCGGCCTTCAGGTTCTGGTTCGCGGCGAGCGCCTGCTCCTCGAGCGCGTCGAGCACCGGGTCGCCGAACGCCCGCCACCATTCGCCGCGATGCGCGGCGTCGGCCGGCTCGGCCGCCTTCCACGTGCCGGCCTGCTCGCCCGGCGACAGCGCCGGCGCTTCCTTGAACGCGGCGGGCGTCGCGACGTCCGGCCGCTTGTAGTCGGGCCCGACCGCGCACGCGGCGAGCAGCGTAACGAGCAGGCCGCTCGCCGCCGCGATCTTCGCGAGACGCGTGAAGCCGTCGTTGATCTTGGTCTTGTTCATCTTTCTATCCTCAAGCGTCCGGAGCCGGCAGACCATAGCCCGCCGAATCCTTCTGCGCGACGTGAATCTTGCCGCCCGCGAGCGTGCGCAGCACCACGTAGAACACCGGCGTCAGCATCAGGCCGAACAGCGTCACGCCGAGCATCCCGAAGAACACCGCGACGCCCATCGCATGCCGCATCTCCGCGCCCGCGCCCGTCGACAGCACGAGCGGCACCACGCCCATGATGAACGCGATCGACGTCATCAGGATCGGGCGCAGCCGCAGCCGGCTCGCCTCCACCGCCGCCTCGAACGGCGTCTTGCCGTCATGCTCGAGCTCCCGTGCGAACTCCACGATCAGGATCGCGTTCTTCGCGGACAGCCCCACCAGCACCATCAGCCCGATCTGCGTGAAGATGTTGTTGTCGCCCTGCGTGAGCCACACGCCCGTCAGCGCCGACAGAATGCTCATCGGCACGATCAGGATCACCGCGAGCGGCAGCGTCAGGCTCTCGTACAGCGCGGCGAGCACGAGGAACACCAGCAGCACGCTGATCGGGAATACCCAGACCGCCGAGTCCCCGGCCAGAATCTGCTGATACGTGAGGTCCGTCCATTCGAACTTCACGCCGCGCGGCAGCGTCTGCGCCGCGATCCGCTCGATCGCCGCCTGCGCCTGCCCCGACGAGTAGCCGGGCGCGGGGCCGCCGTTCACGTCGGCCGCCGTGTACGCGTTGTAGCGCACGACCATCTCCGGACCGAATGTCGGCGATACCGTCACCAGCGACGACAACGGCACCATTTCGCCCGCCGCGTTGCGCGTCTTCAGTTGCAGGATGTCGTCCGCGCGCTGGCGGAACGGCGCATCGGCCTGCACGCGCACCTGATAGACGCGGCCGAACCGGTTGAAGTCGTTCACGTACAGCGAGCCGAGATAGATCTGCATCGTGTCGAACACGTCGGTCACGTTCACGCCTAGCTGCTTCGCCTTCACGCGGTCGAGATCGACGTTGAGCTGCGGCACGTTGATCTGGTAGCTCGTGAAGAGCGGGCCCAGTTCCGGCGCCTGCTGCGCGCGCTTGATGAAATCGTTCGTCGCATCCGCGAGCCGTGCGTAGCCGACCGCGCCGCGATCCTCGATCTGCATCTTGAAGCCGCCGAGCGTCCCGAGGCCCAGCACGGGCGGCGGCGGAAACACCGCGACGAACGAATCCTTCATCGCCGAATACCGCTGGTTCAGCGCGCCCGCGATCGCGCCCGCCGACAGCGCCTTGCCGTGGCGCTGATCGAACGGCTTGAGCGTGACGAACACGATGCCCGCGCTCGAGCTGTTCGTGAAGCCATTCACGGACAGCCCCGGGAATGCGACCGCACTCTCGACGCCCGGCTGCTTCAGCGCGATCGCGCCCATGTCGCGGATCACCTTCTCGGTGCGGTCGAGCGACGCGCCGTTCGGCAGTTGCGCGAACGCGATCAGATACTCCTTGTCCTGCGCGGGCACGAATCCGCCCGGCACGATCTTCGAGACCATCACGGTCGCGGCGACGAGCGCGAGATACACGCCGAGCATCGCCGCCTTTCTCGACAGCACGCCGCGCACGCCGCGGCCGTAGTGTTCCGCGCCGCGATGAAACACCTTGTTGAAGCCCTTGAAGAAGCCGCCGAGCACGCGGTTCATCACGCGCGTCAACCCGTCTTCCTTCTCGCCGTGCCCCTTCAGCAGGATCGCGGACAGCGCGGGCGACAGCGTCAGCGAGTTGAACGCCGAGATCACCGTCGAGATCGCGATCGTCATCGCGAACTGCTTGTAGAACTGGCCGGTCAGGCCCGACATGAACGCGAGCGGCACGAACACGGCGACGAGCGTGAGCGCGATCGCGATGATCGGCCCGCTCACTTCCTGCATCGCCTTGTAGGTGGCCGCGCGCGCGGTGAGCCCGTTCTCGATGTTCCGCTCGACGTTCTCGACGACGACGATCGCATCGTCGACGACGATCCCGATCGCGAGCACCATCCCGAACAGCGACAGCGCGTTGATCGAATACCCGAACAGCAGCAGGAGCGAGAACGTGCCGACGATCGACACCGGCACCGCGATCAGCGGAATGATCGACGCGCGCCAGGTCTGCAGGAACACGATCACGACGATCACGACGAGCGCGATCGCTTCGAGCAGCGTGTGAACGACCGCCTTGATCGACGAGCGCACGAACTGCGTCGGGTCGTAGACGATCTTGTAGTCGACGCCCGCCGGGAAGTCCTGCTTCAGCTCGGCCATCGTCTTGCGCACTTCGTCGGAAATCGCGAGCGAGTTCGCGCCGGGCGACTGGTTGATCGCCATCGCGACGGCCGGCTTGTTGTCGAGCAGCGAACGCAGCCCGTACTCGGACGCGTCGAGCTCGATCCGCGCGATGTCGCGCAGATGCGTGACGCCGCCGTCCGGCGCGGTCTTCACGACGATGTCGCCGAACTCGTCTTCGCTCTGCAAACGGCCGCGCGCGTTCACCGACAACTGCAGCGGCGTGCCGGGCAACGTCGGCGACGCGCCGATCACGCCCGCCGCGACCTGCACGTTCTGCTCGCGGATCGCGCGCACGACGTCGTCGGCCGTCAGATTGCGCTGCGCGACCTTCTGCGGATCGAGCCACACGCGCATCGCGTAGTCGCCCGAGCCCCACAGCTGCACCTGGCCCACGCCCTGAATGCGCGACAGCCGATCCTTCACGTTGATGAGCGCGTAGTTGCGCAGATACGTCATGTCGTAGCGGTTGTCGGGCGAGATCAGATGCACGACCATCGTCAGCGTCGGCGAGCTCTTGACCGTCGTGATCCCGAGCCGCTGCACGTCCTCCGGCAGGCGCGGCAGCGCCTGGTTCACGCGGTTCTGCACGAGCTGCGTGGCCTTGTCCGGATCGGTGCCGAGCTTGAACGTGACGGTGATCGTCATGTTGCCGTCGCTGTTCGCCTGCGACTGCATGTACAGCATGTCCTCGACGCCGTTGATCTGCTCTTCGAGCGGCGACGCGACCGCCTCGGCGATCACCTTCGGGTTCGCGCCCGGGTATTGCGCCTTGACGATCACGGACGGCGGCACGACTTCCGGATACTCGGAAATCGGCAGCAGGAACATCGCGATCATCCCGGCGAGCAGGATGATGACCGACAGCACCCCTGCAAAGATCGGTCGATCGATGAAGAATTTCGATATGTTCATGGAAGGCTCTGTCTGATTGAGCGCGCTTGCGCGGCGGGCTTGCCTGGACGCCCGCCCGTCACGCGCGCGCGTTGCCTGGCGCGCCCTGCGAACGCTGCACGCCGCCCGCGACCGGCGCGGCAGCCGTCGCGGCAGCGTCGTCGCCGCCCGTCATCGGCACGAGATGCGGCTTCACCTGCTCGCCCGGACGCACGCGCTGCGTGCCGTTCACGACGATCCGGTCGCCCGCCGACAAGCCGCCGGCGATCACGCGCTGATTGCCGTGCTGCGAGCCGAGCTGCACTTCGCGGTACGACACGCGGCCCTGCGGATCGACGACGAACACGAACTTCTTGTCCTGGTCGGTGTTGATCGCCGCGTCGTCGATGAGGAGCGCCGGATGCGGCGCGCTGCCGCCCACCTTCACGCGCGCGTAGAGGCCGGGGACGAGCGTGCCGTCCTGATTGTCGAAGCGCGCGCGCACGCGGATCGTGCCGGACGACGTGTCGAGCCGGTTGTCGACCGAATCGATCACGCCCTGCCGCGAATAGCCGCTCTCGTTCGCGAGGCCGAGCTCGACGGGCACCTTGCGGCCGTCCTTCGCGCCGCCGATGTATTGCAGGTAGGTCTGCTCGTCCGCGTCGAACGACGCGTAGATCGGCGACACCGAAACCAGCGTCGTCAGCGGCGCGGCCGACGCGCCCGCCGACACGACGTTGCCGAGCGTGATCTCCGCGCGCGACACGCGGCCCGACACGGGCGCCGTGATCTTCGTGTAGCCGAGGTTGATCCGCGCGGTCTCGAGCGCCGCATCGGCCGCCTTCAGGTTCGCGAACGCCTCGCGCGCGGCGTTCTGCTTCTCGTCGTAGTCGCGCTTCGCGATCGCGTTGTCGCCGATCAGGCGCTGCGCGCGCTGCCAGTCGCTCTGCGCGTAGCCGTTGCGCGCCTGCGCGGCGGCGAGCTGCGCGGCCGCGCGATCGACTTCGGCTTGATACGGACGCGGATCGATCACGAACAGCACGTCGCCCTTCTTCACGAGCGCGCCGTCCTTGAAGTTCACCGACACGATCGTGCCCGACACGAGCGGACGCACGTCGACCTTCTCGACCGCCTCGAGGCGCCCCGAATAGGACTGCCAATCGGTGATCGTCCTCGACAGCACGTTCGCGACGTCGACCTCCGGCAGCGGCGCCGCCGACTTGTCCGGAGCGCTCGCGTTCACGCGGATCGCGCCGAACGCGCCAAGGCCCGCGATGACGACGACCGCAAGCGTCGCGGCCGCGATCCGCGAACGGGAAGTACGCAAGATAGCCATGAAAAAAACCCCCAAGTTGTCGGTTGTTCTGGATTCGGATGAAACGGCTTCAGCCCGGCAAACCCGCGCTGAAGCGGCATTGGAAGAACCTCGTCGCCTCTTCGAGCGCAGCCGCGTGGCCGGCGAGCGCCGCGTGCGAGATGTCTCGATAGCGGACCACCTGCGTCGGCACGCCCGCCTCGATCAGACAGCTCGCGTACTTCTCCGCCTCGACGTGCAGCACGTCGTTCTGCGCGGTCGCGACGAGCGTCGGCGGCAGCCCCGCGAGGCGCACCGATTCGAGCGGCGCCGCATACGGATGCATCCGCTGCGACGGCTGCGGCAGGTACGCGCGATAGCACGCGGCGCACTCCTGCGCGGTAACGTCGGACGAAGCGAGGCGCGCCGCGTCGGCGAGACGCGTGAGGCTCGGATCGAGCATCGGGCCGATCAGCGCCTGCGCGGCGATGCGAATCTCGCCGCGATCGCGCGCAATGAACGCGAGACAGTTCGCGAGCTGGCCGCCCGCGTCGTGCCCCGCGACGCCGATCTTGCGCGGATTGCCGCCGAACGCGCGCGCGCGGGCTTCGGCCCAGCGCGCCGCGCAGTACGCGTCTTCCGGCGCGGCCGGAAACGGATGCCGCGGCGCGAGCGAATAATCGACCGACACGACGAGCGCCGGCACGTGCTCGGCGAGATGGCGCGCGGCCTGGTCGGCGTCGTCGAGCGAGCCGCGCACGAAGCCGCCGCCGTGGAAATAAAGCACTACAGGCAACGCGGACTTGTCGGGGCGCCGATAGAGGCGCAGCACGACGTCCTGCGCGTAGCCGCCGATCACGACGTCCGACACCGCGAGCGCCGGCCGCGCGCGAGCGGCGTCTGCGCTCGCGCGGGGAATTTGGCTGCGGAAATCGAATGCGTCCATGACGTGTCGTGCGCGGCGTTGCGCGTCCATTACGAGATGGATCGCATTCTGGGTCCGGCAGACATCGGGATAAATGCCTATAATCCGGCAACACAATTCACGCCCCCTGAACAATCGTCGGCTGCGTCGCCTTATCCGGTGTCGCGGCCTGTATGTGTTCGGGGTTCAGATACCGCGGAGGTAGAGTGATGGACCGATTGCAGGCCATGCAGGTGTTTACGCGCGTCGTCGATACGAACAGCTTTACCAAAGCGGCCGAGACGCTCGGCCTGCCGCGCGCGTCGGTGACGACGATCATCCAGAATCTGGAAGCATTCCTCGGCGTGCGGCTGATGCACCGGACGACGCGCCGCCTGTCGCTCACGCCCGACGGCGCCGCGTACTACGAGCGCTGCGTGCGCATCCTCGCGGATGTCGAGGAAACCGAGGCGAGCTTCCAGATCAACAACCGAAAGCCGCACGGCAAGCTGCGGGTCGACATGCCGGGCTCGATCGGACGCCTGATCGTGATCCCTTCTTTGTGCGAATTCCATTCGCGCTTTCCGGATATCGACCTGCAGCTCGGCCTGTCGGACCGGCCGGTCGATCTGCTGCAGGAAGGCATCGACTGCGTGATCCGCGTCGGCGCGCTGCAGGATTCATCGCTCGTCGCGCGGCGGGTCGGGCTGTTCGAGGGCACGACGGTCGCGTCGCCCGCGTATCTCGAGAAGTACGGCGAGCCGCAGACGATCGAGGCGCTCGCGCAGCACAAGGCGGTCAACTACTTCTCGAGCCGCACCGGGCGCACGATCGACTGGGCGTTCCTGATCGACGGCAAGGAAGTCGAGGTGAAGATGAACGGCCTCGTGTCGGTCAACGACGCGGACGCGTACGTGACCTGCGGGATCGAAGGCTTCGGGCTGATCCAGCCGCCGCTCTTCATGGTGCTGCCGCAACTGCGCGACGGAACGCTGAAGGAAGTGCTGCCGGGCTACAAGCCGCTGCCGATGCCGATTTCGGTCGTCTATCCGCACAGCCGGCATCTGTCGCCGAAAGTGCGCGTGTTCGTCGACTGGATCGCCGAGATCTTCGAACGCTGCCCGCTGCTGAGCGGCCGCAAGGGGCTCGACGCGACCTGCAGCAAGCGCACGTTCGAGGACGCCGAGCGCGCGCCTTCGCTCGACACGCCGGTGTTGAACGAGTGGGTGGCTTGATCCGGTTGGTCGCGTAGTTCAGGCGCATGGCCGCGGCGTGCGTACGTCGGATGTTTGGTTTGCCGAGAACGGACAGGCACGCCGCACAAGGCTGTTCGCAGCGCGTGCTTGCCGATCGCAGCACGCGGACGCCGCGAAATCGTGGCGTCCGCAACTCCCTTTTCCGCCTTCTTTTTTAAGAAGGCGCTCAATTAAAAGCGGCTCGCTTTGCCGCTGCAACCGGCGCTTCGGACTTCCTCGCGAGTCTTCGGGCGCGCGCACACGGCACGATGCGCATCGTGCCTTCCCTCCACCGCATTCGGCGCGCCAACGCCGTTGTGTTCGTCCACCCTGCAGCCGGCAACCAATCGGCGCGCTACGGCGGCGAGCGAGCGGCAGACTTCTCGCTCGCGCAACGATTGATCGTGCTGCTACGGAAGCGCATTCGGCGAACCTGCCGATGACGCACGTCGATGCGCGGTCGTCGCTTGTCGCTTGTCGCGCTGCGTCGCACGGATCGCACAGACTCGACCATTTGCGCCATCTCATCGGTTGCCTGCGATATGCGTATCATCGATGCGATCAGCGCACGCGTTTCGGTACGCTATTGCTCGACCGAAGAACACGCGTTACGCAACATCGATGCGATGTGAACGCGACGCGTCGCGTTCGAACGACAAGCGCATTCGATTTGCGCGTTCCGTGTCGCTGCATTTCGTCCGTTCACCATTCGACGCAGCGTTGCTTTCTCATCTCGTCGGCCTCGGAAGACCTGCGCGAAAAGCCTAGCGGCACGCCGATCCGAATCGCGCCAAACACCACGATCAGCGCGTGACGCTCTCACACTCGATCGACGCATCCGCTCGGTCGAACCCACCGCGACCGCGCGTCGCCGCGCATCGCCACGACAAGCCGCTCGCGTCCGTCGGAGCAAAACCCTGCCGCCGTCACGGACTCCGATTGTTCCATCCTCGCGACAATTCAATTCGCGACATCGCCATTTATCGCCGCCGCGCACGCACCTACAGTACAACCTGTCGCGCACCGTTTCCCGCGTGCGCATCGAATCGACAGGAGTCACATCATGAAACGCAGCAGTCTTCTCGCCCTCGCAGCCGTCGCGCTCGCCGTTGCCGCGCCGGCATTCGCGGACGGCGGGATCGGTCCTGCTGGCAGCTACGGCGACGCATCGTGGCACGGCAACCGCTCCCGCACGCGCGCCGAAGTCCGCGCGGAACTCGAACAGGCGCAGCGCGACGGCACGCTCGCGGCATTGCGCAAGTCGATGTCGTACGCGCCGCCCGGCGCCGAGCTCGTCGCGCAACGTCCGTATCGCCCGGACCCGGACGCGAACCAGCTCGCGGGCGCGGGCCGGTAAACGCAGCGCGCCGCGCATCGAAGCCGATGCGCGGCGCGCTATCCATCATGCAACCACGTCTTTCGTCAGCGTGAGATCACGATCATGAACAGCCCGATTCCGTCGCAGCTCGATCACTGGGACGACAGCACGCCTGTCTGGAAACCGTTTCGCTCGACCGCGCCCGCACGCTGACGGGCATCGCGCATCGCGCGCATCAACGGCGCGGCACGCCGTCCCTCCATTCGCCCCAGTGCGTGACGATGTCCTGCACAAGCGGATTGCCTGCGCGATACAGGTTCTCGGTCGCGAGCAGGAAGCCGCCCTGATCCGCGTAGTTGAGCAGATTGTCGACGCTCGTCTGCCCTTGATACGGACGATCGAAATCCGAGCCGGTGCGCAGCACCGCGACGCGATTCAGATCGACGCGATTCACGCTCGACGCGCGCTTGAGCGCCTCGAACGTCGCGTTGTCCTCCTGCGCGGTCATGCAGTACGTGCCCTTGTTGTCGGTGAGGATCTTCGTCCACTGGCGCGCGCGCTCGCCGAGCCGCGTGCCGGAGAACCACGTGTTGCCCGACGACGTATCGCAGCGAGTCACGACAGGCGGCTGGTTCGCGGGCGCGTAGTTGAACTTCGCGCGCGCCGCCTGCGCCTGCGCGCTGTCCGCGAGCGGCACGTGGCGCGACAGCGCATAGGCGGTGTCCGCGAGCTTGCCGTTGAGCTGAAACACTTCGGTGCGATAGTCGAGCGGCGGCTTGTCGTTCGGGCTCTTCGTGTTGATGCCGAGATAGCCGCCGCTCCAGCCGGGCGGAATTTCGCGCGCGTCGAGTTCCCACTGAATGCCGAAGTCGACGAGGTACTTCGACCACGCGGCGGTGCCGAGCGTGCCGCTCGCCGGATCGACGCCCGCGATGCCCGAGATCAGGAAATACGTCTGCCGCAGATCGAAGCGGCGCGAGAACGTGAGCGCCATCATCGTCGAGGCGGCGTTCGCATAGCCCATGCCGGTCGTGACGACGCACACGTCCTGCCTGTTGCAATGCACGTCCGGATAGTCAGGCGACAGGCCGGGCACCGCGATGTTCTTCCACGGACCGAGACGATCCAGCCACGCCTGACCTTCGGGGCCGAACATCGTAATGATCATCACCTTGACCGGGCGGCCCTGGGCACCGGCTTCGGCGAATGCGTCGCCGTTGTTCTGCGCGACGGACGGCGCCATCGCGCAAGCAGCGAGCGAAAACACGGCTGCGGAGAGTATCGAGCGAGTCAGCATTAGCGTTCCTTATTAAAAGTGAGTTCGATGAGAACGGCGTTCGGAGACTGCGCGTGAAGTATAAGGGACGTCAATATTCAGACGTGAGCAAAACTTGGGGCGCCGTATGCGAACACGACGACGACGGCCGCAGCCTGCATCGCCGCGAGCCGGCGGGGAGATTGGACGAAACGCCCGAGTGCGCTGCCGCTGAGCGCGATTAGGCGTTGCCCGGCGAGACTGCGGATGAGCACCGCGATTGCGCGCGGCAGCCAATGCGCATAACCGAGCGCGACCGACGATGATGGCGACGCATCGCCATGGAATTGCAGGATCGTCAGCGGGTTCGCGCGCGCGACGAAGCATATCGACATGAATGGCGCTCGCGCAATTCCGGCCATGCGCGGCCGCGTGCATGGCGCACGTTCGCGCGTGAGTGAGAGACGAAAGGCGAAGGCCGCGACGCCAATCATCCGGCGTCGCAAACGCAAGCGCGCGTCAACTCACGTCGACGCGCGCCGGCCCGTCGACCATCTCGCCGATCACCGCGGCGCAATCGAAGCCGTCGTCGCGGAAGCACGCAAGCACGTCGTCGACCGCCTCGGGCGCGCACGCGACGAGCAGCCCGCCCGACGTCTGCGGATCGGTGAGCAGCGCCTGCGCGACGGCGGACAGGCCGTCGCGCAGGCGCACGTCGTGGCCGTACGCCGCCCAGTTGCGGCCGGACGCGCCCGTGAACACGCCGTCGGCCGCGAACGCCTCGACGCCCGCGAGCCAAGGCAGCGCGCCGTAGCGCACGCGCGCGGTCAGCCCCGCGCCGCGCGCGAGCTCGAGCGTGTGGCCAAGCAGGCCGAAGCCCGTCACGTCGGTCAGCGCATGCACGCCCGACAGCGCGGCGAGCGCCGTGCCCGGCCGGTTGAGCTTCGTCGTCGTCGCGATCATTTGCGCGTAGCCGTCGGCATCGAGCCGGTCCTTCTTCAGCGCGGCGGACAGCACGCCGACGCCGAGCGGCTTGCCGAGCACGAGCACGTCGCCCGCACGCGCGGCCGCATTGCGCTTCACGCGCGCCGGATGAACGATGCCGAGCGCCGCGAGCCCATAGATCGGCTCGACCGAATCGATCGAATGGCCGCCCGCGACCGGAATGCCCGCGTCCGCGCACACCGCCTCGCCGCCGCGCAGCACCGCGGCGATCGTCTCGTGCGGCAGCACGTTGATCGGCATGCCGACGAGCGCGAGCGCGAGAATCGGCTTGCCGCCCATCGCGTAGACGTCGGACAGCGCGTTCGTCGCGGCGATCCGGCCGAAGTCGAACGGGTCGTCGACGATCGGCATGAAGAAATCGGTGGTCGCGACGATCGCCTGCTCGTCGTTCAGACGATAGACGGCCGCGTCGTCGGATGTCTCGGTGCCGACGAGCAGGTCGGGAAAGAGCGCGGGCGGCGCATCGCGCTTGAGCAGCGCCGACAGCACGCCGGGCGCGATCTTGCAGCCGCAGCCGCCGCCGTGCGACAGGCTCGTGAGGCGCGGCGCCCCCGCGTCGGTTTGCTTGGTCTCGGTCATCGCGAAATCCAGTAAAAGACAGAACGCTCTATTATCGACAATCCGGCGCGCAATTGCGCGCAAGCCCGCCGTGCTCGGCGAGAAACCGACGCCGTTCGCGCTCGCCGGCATCGCGTTCGTGTCGCTCGGAATCGTATCGCTCGCGTTCAAGCGAGGCTTCCGGTTTTCCGGCGACAGCGTCCCGTATGCAATCCTGACCGGTCTCTTCATCGCCGCGTACTCGGTCGTCGACGGCCGCGGCGTGCGGCTCGGCGGCGACCCGCTCGCGTACGTCGCATGGGTGTACCTGCTGTGGAACGTGCCGCAGTTCGCGCTGTTCTGCCTGCTGCGCGGCGGCTTGCGTGCGGTCGTCGGCACGCGCGCCGCCGTGTCGCGCGGGCTCGTCGCCGGCACGCTGTCGCTCGCCGCGTATGCGATCGCGATCGTCGCGTACCGGCATCTGCCCGTCGCGACCGTGTCCGCGCTACGCGAGACGAGCTCGATCTTCGCGGTCGCGATCGGCTGGTTCGCGCTGCGCGAGCGGCCCAACGCGCAGCGGCTCGCCGCATGCGCGATGGTCGCCGCGGGCGCGATGCTGATCCGGCTGTGACGCGGCGCGGCGGCGAGCGGGCGGCGCGTCAGAACTTGTGCCGGATGCCCGTCACCGCGACGATCTGCGTGCGCGTGCTCGACGGATTCGAGATCCCCTCGATCGCGGCCACCGTGTTCGACGACGCGCGCTGGTAGAACGCGTTCAGATACACATCGGTGCGCTTCGACAGGAAATACTGGACCCCCGCGTTCGTCTGCAGATAGTGCGCGTCGTGCGTGGCCGCATGCGACGCGAGCACCTGCGTGTACGTCTCGCCGAACGCGACCTGCACGGCGGGCGTCACGCGGTAGCGAACACTGCCCTCGAAGTTGTTGAAGCGCTCGGCGCCGCCCGTCTGCAGGCTGAACAGCGAACTCGTGTACAGCAGCCCGAACGTCGCGCCGCCCCATGTGTACGCGCCGCCCGCGCCCCAGATCTGCTGGCGCGCGACGCCCTTGACGAACGTGTAATAGTTGTCCGATGCGATCGCGCCCGTCGCGTCGATCGCCGGATGATCCACGCGCACGTAGGCGGCGCCCAGTTGCAACGGGCCGTGCGTGTAGCTCGCGCCGACGCTCCACGTGCGGTTCTGCGCGAACGACGTCGAATTCGAGAAGCCGTACGTGCCGATTGCGCGCACGCCGCCCCAGTCCGGCGTCTGATACTGCACCGCATTGTTCGTGCGGAACGTGTTGTTCAGGTCGTCGGTGTCGAACGGGTGCAGCGCGTACTGCGTGAGCGCCGTGCTCGCGCCGATCTGCAGCGGCGCGAGCGTTTCCTGCACCGCGTTGTACTGGCGCCCCATCGTGAAAGTCCCCCAGCGGTCGTTCGACAGCCCGACGTACGCGCGGCGCCCGAACAGCCGGCCGCCCTGGCCTGCGGCGCCGTTCTCGATATTGAAGCCGTTCTCGAGCCGGAACACGGCGCTCGTGCCGCCGCCGATATCCTCGCGTCCGACGAGCCCCCAGCGCGCGCCCTGCTCGTTGCCGCCCGTCGCCTGCCATACGGCATGCCCCTTCTGGTTGTTCGTGTACGTGATGCCGGAATCGACGATGCCGTACAGCGTCACGCTCGATTGCGCACCTGCCGGCAGCGCGGCCGCGCCGATCCCGATCCCCGCCACTGCCATCGCCAGACTCTTTCGCTTCATCTCAAACCTCTTGCGTCGTTTCGTTGGTCGATCAGGCGGATTCACTCCGCCCGTGACGTGTTTTATTGAATAAAACATCGTCTTATTTATTATTGAAAACGCAAAATTCTTTCGTCAATCCGCGCAAAACGTCTGATGATTATATGTAGAGAATGTGAATTGCATGCCGTTTCGACAAGCAAAACAACTTCAACAAAGACAAAGACTTATCCGATATTCCAGGCAATTCCGCGAGACCATCGAAAGGACTTGACCGGTGATTTTGGTCATTATCAAATATTGATACGCTGTTTTGATCAATAAAACAGATGTTCTGAACCTTAGGTGAATTACCCGATAAAAAATGGTGACGTTTAATCGCAACACCGTCGCGCTGGAAGAGCGCTTCGCCTGCTTCGTCGCGCAACCGCTCGCCGCCGCGCTGCCGATCGTCGTCGATTCGCCGCACAGCGGGATCGCGTATCCGCCCGACTTCGGCACCGTCGCGCCGCGCGACGCGGTCCTCACGTCATGGGACGCATTCGTCGACGAGCTGTGGGCAGGCGCCCCCGAGCGCGGCGGCGCGCTGATCGGCGCGCGCTTCCCGCGCGCGTACATCGATCCGAACCGCGCCGTCACCGACATCGACGCCGCGCTCCTCGCCGAACCGTGGCCCGAGCCGCTCGCGCCGCAGTCGTACACCCGGCGCGGGATGGGCCTCATCCGCCGCTACGCGCTGCCGGGCGTGCCGCTCTACGACCGCAAGCTGTCGCTCGCCGAGGTGCGCCACCGGATCGACACGTACTACCTGCCGTACCGGCGCGCGCTCGCGGACGCGGCCGAGCCGCTCTATGCGAAGCACGGCGCGCTGTGGCACGTCGACTGCCATTCGATGAAGTCGCGCGGCAACGCGATGAACGTCGACGCGAACGCCGCGCGCCCCGACGTCGTCGTCAGCGACCGGCTCGGCGCGACGGCCGATCCGGCGTTCACGCGATGGACGGCCGACTGGTTCGCGCGCGAGGGCTACCGCGTGCAGGTCAACGCGCCATATCAGGGCGGCGATTTGCTGACCGCGCTCGCCGCGCCCGCGCGGCGCCGTCACAGCATCCAGATCGAATTCAACCGTGCGCTGTACATGGACGAAGCCGCATTCGGCAAGCACGCGGGCTTCGATGCGCTCAAGCGCACCGTCGACGCGTACCTGGACGCGCTCGCCGGCCATGTGCGCGCGCAACTGTCGTCGTCGCTCGGCGAAGGAGCATCGCAATGAACTACATCGTCGACGCGGTCGACAACGCGCTGAAGCTGTTGAGCTACGTGGCCGAGCATCCGCATCTCGGCGTGACCGAGCTCGCGTCGAAGCTCGGCATCAACAAGTCGCGCACGTACCGGATGCTGTGCACGCTCGAGCTGCATCGCTTCGTCGTGCAGGACGAGCGCACGTCGACCTACGCGCTCGGGCCGCAGGCGTTCGTGATCGGCGTCGCGGCGTCGCAGCAGAACGCGCTCGTGCGCGCCGCGCAGCGGCACATGCTCGCGCTCAGCCAGGCGATCAACGAGACCGTCGTGCTGCGCGTGCGCGAAGGGCTCGAGACGGTCTGCGTCGCGCGCTGCGAGACGACGCACGAGATCCGCACGATCGGCTCGGTCGGCAACCGGCGGCCGATCAGCCTCGGCGCGTCCGGCAAAGTGCTGCTCGCGTTCGCGCCCGACGCGGTGCGCGACGAATTTTTCCTACGCGTGCGCAAGACTGCGCAGGGCGATCCGCTCAAGCTCGTCGAGGAGCTCGACGCGATCGCGCGCAAGGGCTACGCGGTGAGCGTCGGCGAAGTGACGGCGGGCGCCGTCGCGATCGCGGTGCCGGTGCGCGACCTGACCGGCGCGGCGGTCGCCTCCGTCAGCGTGACGGGGCCGGAGATGCGGGTCAGCCGCATCGAGATCCCCGACTATCTCGAACGGCTGCAGGCCTGCAGCCACGCAATCTCGGCCGAACTCGGCTACGTCCCCGCGCGCGCCGCGCTGCAACCCGCATGAACTCCAGCCCGACCACGACCATGCTCGCCTCGCCCACGCCCACCGCCACGACACCCGACGCGCCCACGCCCGATGCGCCGGCTCCCGACCACAAGCCGCACGGCAAGATGCTGCATCCGGTCGTGATGATGATCTGGGTGCTCGCGGCGGCGATCGCGCTGACCTGGTTCGTCGATTCCGGCCGCTACGCGCGCAACGGCAAGCTCGTCGTGCCGGGCACCTATCAGGTCGTGCCGAAGGCGGCGCAGCTCGCGACGCTCGTCGCGCCCGTCGTCAGCAGGAGCACGCCGGAGCGCGCGATGCCCGCGAGCCTCGTATCCGCTTTCGTCGCGGTGCCGAACGGGCTCGTCAAGAACGCGCCGCTCATCTTCATGGTGATGTTCGTCGGCGGGATGTTCGGCGTGATGCGCAGGACGGGCGTCGTCGACGCGGGCATCGACCGGCTGCTGCAGCTCACCGGCAACGACGTCTATCTGCTCACGCCGCTGCTGATGATCCTGATCGGGCTCGGCAGCACGCTGCTCGGCTTCATCTCCGAATATCTGGTGATCATTCCGATGGTGATGGTGATCGCGCAGCGGCTCGGGCTGTCGAATCTGTTCGCGGTCGCGCTCGTCGCCATCGCCGCGAAGATCGGCTACATCGCGTCCGTCACGAATCCGCTCGCGCTCGCGGTCGCGCAGCCGCTCGTCGGCGTGCCGCTCTTCAGCGGCATCGCGCTGCGCGCCGCGGTGTTCGTCGTCTATCTGACGGTCGGCATCCTCTATCTGCTGCGCCACGTGAAGAAGAGCGGCTATCGGCGCGAACACGCGAAGGCGGCCGCGCACGCGCATCCGGCCGCGCGGCTGTCGGTGCGCCACAAGGCCACGCTCGCGATCTTCGCGGCGGCCGTCGCGATGCTCATCGTCGGTACGCGCGAGCTGAAGTGGGGCAACGTCGAGCTGTCGGCGTTCTATGTGTTCGTCGCGATCGCGACCGCCGTGGCGGGCGGACTCGACTCGCGCAGCGCCGCCGACGCGTTCGTCGACGGGATGAAGAGCATGATGCTCGCGGCGCTGCTGATGGGGCTCGCCGCATCGGTCGAGCTGCTGCTGCAGAACAGCCTCGTGCTCGATACGCTGATCCATCTGTTCACGCGGCTCGCGAACGGCCGGTCGCCGATGTGGGTTGCGAACGGCCTGATGGCCGTGCAGATGGTGCTCGACGTGTTCATTCCGTCGGTCTCGGGCAAGGCGGCCGTCAGCATGCCGATCATCGGGCCGATCGCGCAGCTCTCGGGCGTGAGCGGCCAGACGTCGGTGCTCGCGTTCGTGCTGGGCGGCGGGCTCACGAACCTCGTCACGCCGACGTCCGGGATGCTGCTCGCGTACCTCGCGACCGCGCGCGTCGATTTCGGCACGTGGCTGCGCTTCGCGCTGCCGCTCTTCGGCGCGCTGCTCGCGCTGTCGTGCGGCGTGCTCGCGTTCGCCGTGTGGACCGGCTACTGACGGCGCGCGCCGCTCAGCGCGCGATCGCCGCGGCCCTCGTCCGGGCCGCGGCCGCCGACGACGCCGCGCGCCCGAACACCACGTCGTCGATCGCATGCGACAGCGTGTCGAACGCACGCACGATCTCGTCCTCCGGCACGCACGCATATCCCAGCAGCAGCCCCGGCGACGCGCGCTGCGCATCCGCGTAATACCCGGACAGCGCGCGCACCACGATGTCGCGCTCGAGCGCCGCGCGCGTGACCGCCCGATCGTCGGCGCCGTCCGGCAGCCGCATCACGAGATGCAGCCCGGCGTCGCCGCCGACCGCGGGCAGCGCGTCGCCATAGCGGCGCGCGAGCGCGTCGAGCAGCGTCTGCCGACGCTGCCCGTACAGCGTGCGCATCTTGCGGATGTGCGACACGAAGTGCCCTTCGGCGATGAACTCGGCGAGCACCGCCTGCTGCAGCAATTGCCCTTCGCGGTACAGCTCGGCGCTCGCGGTCGCGAAGCTCTCGGCGAGCGGCTCCGGCACGACCAGATAGCCGACCCGCAAGCCCGGAAACAGCGTCTTGCTGAAGCTGCCGACGTAGATCACCTGCTCCGCCGTGTCGAGTCCCTGCAGCGACGCGAGCGGCCGGCTGCCGTAGCGAAATTCGCTGTCGTAGTCGTCTTCGATGATCCACGCGCCGTGCTGGCGCGCGTATTCGAGCAACATCCGCCGCCGCGCGAGGCTCATCACCATCCCGAGCGGATACTGGTGCGACGGCGTGACGAGCATCAGCTTCGGCGGCGCCGCGAAATCGGCAGCGGTCGGCGCGATTCCCTCTTCGTCGACGGAAATCGGCCGGGTCGTCAGGCCCGACACGTGCATCACGCTGCGCACGCCCCAGTAGCACGGGTCTTCGGTCCAGATCACGTCGCCCGGATCGGTCAGCAAGCGCACCGCCAGATCGATCGACTGGTGGATTCCCGTCGTCACGATGATCTGCCCGGGCGCGCAGCGCACCGAGCGCGACGTGCGCAGATAGTCGGCAAGCGCCTCGCGCAGCGGCGCGAGCCCGCCGCCCGGCGCGTAGGTCAGCAATTCGGGGCGCAAGCGCCGCCAATACTTGTTGTGCAGCCGCGTCCATACGCGCGCCGGGAAGCGCGACACGTCCGGCACGCCCGGCATGAACGCACCGCCCTGCCGCTTCGACACGCCCGCGCCGCCGACGAGGCGCGCGCCGCGCGCGGACAGCGAGCGGCGCGCGAGATTGAACTCGGAGCCGGGGTCGGACGCCGCATCGGTCACCCCGGACTGGGCAGCCGAGGCCGCCGACGCCGATGCCAGCGTTCCCGGCTGCGGCTCGGCGGGCGCGCCGACGATCTCGTCGGGCGCGCTGTCCGCGACGAACGTGCCGCGCCCGGTCGCCGACGTCACATAGCCTTCGAGCGCGAGCTGCTCGTAGACCTGCGTGACGGTGTTGCGCGCGATTCCAAGCTCCGCCGCGAGGAGCCGCGACGACGGCACGCGCGCGCCCGCCGGCAGTTCGCGGGTCAGGATCGCCTGCTGCAGCAGCCGGTGCAGTTGCCGATAGATCGGCTGCGCGCCGCCGCCGCGCACGATCCGCTGCGCCAGCCAGTCCGACAGCACGCTCACCCGCATGATTGGCTCCTATATATTTATTAAAATGGCTCTGATTTTCAGAGCCAAGTTTGATTATAGTCGTTTCAACGCGCACGCCGGGACGACGTGCCCGCCGACGGCCGTCGCCGCCGGCGCATTCGAACCACGAGGAGAGACGACTGTGAACAATGCCGATCTGCACGCCCGCAAGAACGCGGCGACACCGCGCGGCGTCGGCGTGATGTGCGACTTCTACGCCGCGCGCGCCGAGAACGCGGAGCTGTGGGACGTCGAGGGCCGCCGCTTCATCGACTTCGCGGCCGGCATCGCGGTCCTGAACACGGGCCACCGCCATCCGAAGATCGTGAAAGCGATCGCCGATCAGCTCGAGCACTTCACGCACACCGCGTACCAGATCGTGCCGTACGCGTCGTACGTCGAGCTCGCCGAGAAGATCAACGCGCGCGCGCCGATCGCCCAGCCGAAGAAGACCGCGTTCTTCACGACGGGCGCGGAAGCGGTCGAGAACGCCGTGAAGATCGCGCGCGCGTACACCGGCCGGCCAGGCGTGATCGCGTTCGCGGGCGGCTTTCACGGCCGCACGATGATGGGCATGGCGCTGACGGGCAAGGTCGCGCCGTACAAGCTCGGCTTCGGCCCGTTCCCGGGCGACGTGTTCCACGCGCCGTACCCGAACGCGCCGCGCGGCGTGACGACCGCCGATTCGATCGCCGCCGTCGAGACGCTGTTCAAGGCCGACATCGATCCGAAGCGCGTCGCCGCGATCATCTTCGAGCCGGTGCAGGGCGAAGGCGGCTTCAACCCGGCGCCCGCCGACTTCGTGCGCGCGCTGCGCAAGCTGTGCGACGCGCACGGCATCCTCCTGATCGCCGATGAAGTGCAGACGGGCTTCGCGCGCACGGGCAAGCTGTTCGCGATGGAGCACTACGACGTGTCCGCCGATCTGATGACGATCGCGAAGAGCCTGGCGGGCGGGATGCCGCTATCGGGCGTCGTCGGCCGCGCGGACGTGATGGACGCCGCCGCGCCGGGCGGCCTCGGCGGCACGTACGCGGGCAATCCGCTCGCCGTCGCCGCCGCGCATGCGGTGCTCGACGTGATCGACGAAGAAAAGCTCGCCGACCGCGCGACCGTGCTCGGCGACAAGCTGAAGGCGAAGCTCGCCGCCTTGCGCGCCGACGTGCCGCAGATCGTCGACGTGCGCGGCCCGGGCGCGATGGTCGCCGCCGAGTTCGTCGATCCGGACACGCGCGCATCCGACGCCGCGTTCACGAAGCGCGTGCAGGCGGCCGCGCTCGAGCGCGGCCTGCTGCTGCTCATCTGCGGCGTCGACGCGAACGTGATACGTTTCCTGTTTCCTCTCACCATTCCGGATGCCGTTTTCGACGAAGCGCTCGGCATTCTCGAGAGCGTGCTGAGGGAGGCGGTGGGCGTGCCCGCCTGAACGCCTGAGTCTTCGCCGCCGGGCGCGCGTCACGGCATCGCCGCGTCGCGCCCGGCGGCGCCAATCGTTTCCGCATACGGTCGACACACGATGAGTACAGATCACGCAACCCTTGCACTGAAAGATCCCGCGCTGCTGCGCGAGCACGCGTTCGTCGCGGGCGAATGGCAGGCCGCCGACGGCGGCGCGACGTTCGAAGTCCGCAATCCGGCCACGGGCGCGCTGGTCGGCACGGTGCCCGCGATGGGCGCGGCCGAGACGCGCCGCGCGATCGATGCGGCGAACGCCGCGTGGCCCGCGTGGCGCAAGCGCACCGCGAAGGAACGCGCGGCGATCCTGCGCAAGTGGCACGATCTGATGATCGCGCACGCGGACGACCTCGCGCTGATCCTGACGACCGAGCAGGGCAAGCCGCTCGCCGAAGCGAAGGGCGAGATCGGCTATGCGGCGTCGTTCCTCGAATGGTTCGCGGAAGAAGGCAAGCGCGTATACGGCGACACGATCCCGACGCCCGCCGCCGACAAGCGGATCGTCGTGACGAAGGAGCCGGTCGGCGTGTGCGCGGCGATCACGCCATGGAACTTCCCGGCGGCGATGATCACGCGCAAGGTCGGCCCGGCGCTCGCGGCGGGCTGCCCGATCGTCGTGAAGCCGGCCGAGGCGACGCCGTTCTCCGCGCTCGCGATGGCGGCGCTCGCCGAGCGCGCGGGCGTGCCGGCCGGCGTGTTCAGCGTCGTCACCGGCGACCCGAAGGCGATCGGCGGCGAGCTGACGTCGAACCCGATCGTGCGCAAGCTGTCGTTCACCGGCTCGACGCCCGTCGGACGCCTGCTGATGGCGCAATGCGCGCCGACCGTGAAGAAGGTGTCGCTCGAGCTCGGCGGCAACGCGCCGTTCATCGTGTTCGACGATGCGGATCTCGATGCGGCGGTCGACGGCGCGATCGCGTCGAAGTACCGCAACAGCGGGCAGACGTGCGTCTGCACGAACCGCTTCTACGTGCACGAGAAGGTCTACGACGCGTTCGCCGAGAAACTGTCCGCCGCCGTCGCGAAGCTGAAGGTCGGACTCGGCACGGAAGCGGGCGTCGTCCAGGGGCCGCTCATCAACGAAGCGGCCGTGAAGAAAATCGAATCGCACATCGCGGACGCGCTCGACAAAGGCGCGCGCGTGACGACGGGCGGCAAGCGCCACGCGCTCGGCCACGGCTTCTTCGAGCCGACCGTGCTGACGGGCATGACGGCCGACATGAAGGTCGCGAAAGACGAGACGTTCGGCCCGCTCGCGCCGCTCTTCAGGTTCTCGACCGACGACGAGGCGATCCACCATGCGAACGACACCGAGTTCGGCCTCGCCGCGTACTTCTACAGCCGCGACATCGGCCGCGTGTGGCGCGTCGCGGAATCGCTCGAATACGGGATGGTCGGCATCAACACCGGGATCATCTCGAACGAGGTCGCGCCGTTCGGCGGCGTCAAGCAGTCGGGCCTCGGCCGAGAAGGATCGCACTACGGGATCGACGACTACGTCGTGATCAAGTACATGTGCCTCGCTGTGTGACGTCTGATGCGTGCGCGCGCCGTGCGAGCGGCGCGCGCACGCGAAACGCGGTCGGACTTCCCGTCCGAACAGGCCGCCAAATCCGCCTCCACAATCCCTCTCGGGTCCAATTGCGTGCGCAATTGGTGTGCGCACAACGGTCGATCCAGTTCCTCACGTAACGCGTGCGCAGTTCAATATTGACGGCCAAACTCACCCCGGAAACCCGAAAGGCGCGCGATACGCTCCATCGCCAATCAAGGCGAAGCGGCCCGTCGCGCCCGGGACCGTTCCCGAGATCGGCCTGACCTATGGCCAGACAATCATGAAGGTCAGGCGCATCGCAACAAGGTTGTGGTCGCTTTAGCGAAAAAACAGCGCCCTTCAATTGCATCTTTCTTCAAAATTCCAGAAATCCGCCGAAAGTTCAAACATATCGCGACGTACTTTTCCGAGGCCGCCCCGCGATATTGACCAGATCGCAATATCTAGCCGGATTAGAGCACTCGACCGCATCAATTATATAGAATACAACAATTGCTTTATATATTAACCTGTTCGCAACGTATTTAGCCATGCATCCAGACTTGACTCGCATTTTACGCTAATGCCAAATGCGATACTACATGTTTGACACTCACTGATCCGAACCTTTTATCGTCCAATATAGTGCAGCCCGTCTCGCATCCCTTGGCGCATCTCGCGCTATGAAGTTTCAGCCTGCCAAATTGGAGAATATGAGCGGCTCGCCGGGCGAACGATGCGGACACGCGAATCAGCACCGCGCAGCTCATATCCAACACGAATCGTTACCATTAACGGCCCGATTGATTGCTTCTCCATTTTCGAACAAACGAGATTCCGCCAAATATAACTCACCCGCTTGACCCTACCGAGAAAATCGATCAGTCATTCGCCGGCCATCGTATCCATCGCGACGTTTATCACACCCATTTTAAATTTTCGAATCAATCAGATATTTTCAATATAATCGCATTCTTAATTGCGACTTTGTAAAAATAATCCTGAATTGAAAATCAATAACCCAATTTTAAAATTAGCCGTCACTCTTGTTGACATCTCCAGATATATACCTAGACTCTACCGAGCGGCTCGACAATTCATTTGTCGCCCATTGGATTTGTCGCCTCACTCAATACGAAATCATCTTATTCGAAAAAAGGAGCTCTACCATGAGGGAAATCCTTGAAACAATTCGCACCGAAAAGGCAGCGCTTCTTGATCACCCCGTCTTTCCGCAACTCGAAGCAGTCACCCTCCCCCAAATCAAGGAAATGATGCGCGTGTGGTCGCCGTTGCTGATTCATTTGGCGATGACGTTCCGCGACATCAATCGGATGTATTACCACT
>NZ_LOVS01000214.1:0-12809 GCF_001523835.1 Burkholderia sp. ABCPW 14
TCGCGCCCCGCGTCAATATCCCGCTTCCGACAGGTTCGTCGCTCCTGCAACGTCGATTTTGAAACTTGTGTCATGCCGCCGTTACGTGACGCCGCCGGAAAAGCGCGGATTTTGACCGCCATCGACAGAAGCCGATCGACGGTCGTCGGCTAGCCGCATGCGGCACGCGAATCATCATTCGCAGTCCTTAGTTCAACGTGACTCGCGACTCGCGGCCCGGCGCTCTGTTGAACCGGGCAGCACCGCCAACGTCACGCCGTCCAGTCGAGAATCACCTTGCCGCTCTCGCCCGACAGCATCGCAGCAAAGCCCTTCTCGAACTCGTCGACCGGAAAGCGATGCGTGAGGATCGGCGACAGATCGAGCCCGCTCTGCAGCATCGCGACCATCTTGTACCAGGTCTCGAACATCTCGCGCCCGTAGATGCCCTTGATCTCGAGGCCCTTGAAGATCACCTGGTTCCAGTCGATCGCGGTCTGCGCGGGCGGTATCCCCAGCAGCGCAACCTTGCCGCCGTGGTTCATCGCCTCGAGCAGCGACGTGAACGCACTCGGCACGCCCGACATCTCGAGCCCGACGTCGAAGCCTTCCGTCATGTGCAGATCGGTCATCACGTCGTGCAGCGATTCGCGCGACACGTTCACCGCGCGCGTCGCGCCCATCTTGCGTGCGAGGTCGAGGCGATAATCGTTGATGTCAGTGATGACGACGTTGCGCGCGCCGACATGCTTCGCGATCGCCACCGCCATCACGCCGATCGGCCCTGCGCCCGTGATCAGCACGTCCTCGCCGACGAGATTGAACGACAGCGCCGTGTGCGTCGCGTTGCCGAACGGATCGAAGATCGCGGCGAGGTCGTCGGAAATCTCGGGCGGGATCTTGAACGCGTTGAACGCGGGAATCGCGAGATACTCGGCGAACGCGCCTTCGCGATTCACGCCGACGCCAACCGTGTTGCGGCACAAATGACGCCGCCCCGCGCGGCAGTTGCGACAGAAGCCGCACGTGATGTGGCCTTCGCCGGACACGCGGTCGCCGATCGAGAAGCCGCGCACTTCCTGGCCCATCTCGACGATCTCGCCGACGTACTCGTGCCCGACGTGCATCGGTACCGGAATCGTCTTCTGCGCCCAGTCGTCCCACTTCCAGATGTGGATGTCGGTGCCGCAGATCGCCGTGCGGCGGATCTTGATCAGGACGTCGTTGTGACCGACCTCGGGCTTCTTCACACGTGTGAGCGTGAGACCCGGCCCACGTTCGAGCTTGGCAAGCGCTTTCATCGCGGGCCCTCCGTCAAATGACGCCGAGTGTCTTGCCGACGCGCACGAACGCGTCGACCGCCCGATCGATCTGCTCGGGCGTGTGCGCGGCGCTCATCTGCGTGCGGATCCGCGCGCGGCCGCGCGGCACGACCGGATACGAGAAGCCGATCACGTAGACGCCTTCGTCGAGGAGCGCATCCGCCATGTTCGATGCGACCTGCGCGTCACCGAGCATCACCGGAATGATCGGATGCTCGCCCGGCACGAGCGTGAAGCCCGCCGCGCTCATCTTCTCGCGGAAACGCGCGCCGTTCGCGCGCACGCGTTCGCGCAGCCGCGCGCCCTCGTCGCTTGCGAGCAGCTCGAGCACCTTCAGCGACGCAGCCGCGATGCTCGGCGTCAGCGTATTCGAGAACAGATAGGGGCGCGAGCGCTGCCGCAGCAGCTCGACGATCTCGCGCCGCGCGGCGACATAGCCGCCCGACGCGCCGCCGAGCGCCTTGCCGAGCGTGCCCGTGACGATGTCGACACGGCCCTCGACGCCGCAGTATTCTGGTGTGCCGCGCCCGTGTCCGCCGATGAAGCCGACCGCGTGCGAATCGTCGACCATCACGAGCGCGCCGTAGCGGTCGGCCAGGTCGCAGACGCCCTTCAGGTTCGCGATGATGCCGTCCATCGAGAACACGCCATCGGTCGCGATCAGCTTGAAGCGCGCGCCCGCCGCGTCGGCTTCGCGCAGCTTCGCTTCGAGATCGGCGAGGTCGTTGTTCTTGTAGCGAAAGCGCTTCGCCTTCGACAGCCGAACGCCGTCGATGATGCTCGCGTGATTCAGCTCGTCGCTGATGATCGCGTCGTTTTCGTCGAGCAGCGTCTCGAACAGGCCGCCGTTCGCATCGAAGCAGCTCGAATATAGAATGCAGTCGTCGGTATTCAGGAACGCGGAAAGGGCCGCCTCGAGCTGCTTGTGCACGGTCTGCGTGCCGCAGATGAAGCGCACCGACGCCATCCCGAACCCGTCCTGCTCGAGCGCCGCCTGCGCGGCAGCGATGAGGCGCGGGTCGTCCGCGAGGCCGAGATAGTTGTTCGCGCAGAAATTCAGCACGTGCGCGCCACCGGCAAGCCGGATGTCGGCCGCCTGCGGGCTCGCGATCTCGCGCTCGGTCTTGTAGAAACCGTCCGCGCGAATCTGGTCGAGGGTGCCGCGTAGATGGGCGAGAAAGGCATCACGCATTGCATAAGCTCCTGATATGGGCGGCAAGCCTCGGCGCTCGTCCGCGCTCGTGGCGGCGGTAAAGCAGCTTGCTACTGTTATAGTCGGCCGTTGGATTTAGCGTATTTTTCCTGTATTTCGAACTAAAATTCGAAATACCGAACAACTCTAAGCGAACGGAATTCAAATGGCAAGCTCTTCCGGCGCGCGGCGCACGGCCGCGCCCGCCGCCACCGGCGCCACCGGCGCCACGCCGCCGCGGGTCGGCGAGCAAATCCAGCGCCTGCGCAACGCGCGCAAGCTGACGCTCGACGATCTGTCGCGCGCGGCGGGCGTGTCGAAATCGATGCTGTCGGAGATCGAGCGCGACAAGGCGAATCCGACGATCGCCGTCGCGTGGCGGCTCACAAACGCGCTCGGCATCAGCCTCGACGAACTGTTCGCGCAGCCGAAGGCGCCCGAGACGATCCGCGTCGACGGCCCGCACGACATCCCGACGCTTGCCGGCCACGACGCGCAATACCAGTTGCGCGTCTGGGGCCCGATCGAGCTCGCCGGCAAATTCGAGTGGTACGAGCTGACGCTGCCGGCAAATGGCGCGCTCGCGTCGAATCCGCACGAGCCGGGTACGCGCGAGCATCTGACGGTGCTGAACGGCGCAATCGAAATCGAAGCAGCGGGCGTCACGCGTCGCCTGAAGGCAGGCGACACCGCACGCTACGCGGCCGACGGGCCGCACGCGATCCGCAATGCGGGCAAGGGCGAAGCGAAAGCGCTCCTCGTCGTGATCCATCGATAGCACGGCGTCTAGTCGGCCAGGCAGCCAGTTGCGCAAAATACTGTATATTTGTACAGTATACGCAAAACAGGAGCCCGCGATGACCGAACAGGATTTGGCCGCGCTCAGCTTCAAGGCTGCGGCGCACGATATGGAAACGATTGTCCGCCACATTGCCGAGCGCTATATCCGACAAGGCGTTCCGTTGACGTGGCGGCTCCTGCACGCGATCGAGGCCGAAGCGCTTGCTGATCTCGGCTTCGCGAGCCGGCACGATTCGATGGTGCGCTGCCTCTTCGACCGTCCGGCCGAATTGTGCTTTCCCGAAACCGACGATCTCGTCGACTTCGGGCGATCGAACGCGCTGCCCGCAGTGTTCTCGTTCGCGATCGCCGCGTACGAGCGGGCTGCGAACGTGCAGAACGGCGCAAAAAAGGCGCCGGCGCGCCCCGCGCGCGTATCGCGCGCGTGGGGCGACTAGGCAGGCGGCCGTGTTCGGCCGAGCGCTCGCGCCTCGCA
The DNA here is from genome assembly GCF_001523835.1 of Burkholderia sp. ABCPW 14. Taxonomy (NCBI): domain Bacteria; kingdom Pseudomonadati; phylum Pseudomonadota; class Betaproteobacteria; order Burkholderiales; family Burkholderiaceae; genus Burkholderia; species Burkholderia sp. ABCPW 14. The sequence continues at coordinate 3,770 of NZ_LOVS01000214.1, forward strand.
CGCACTTCGATCGATTACCGGCAGCGAGATGTCTGCCGGACATTCGCCGCCCACGCGAAGCCCTTTATCGAGCGAACGCGACACGCTATGATGAATCGCAACTAACGGAATAAATAACATGTCGCCGCCCATTCTGACGAGTCCCTCTCCATCGCCCGACATACCGAGCGATCTATTCGATCGCGATACGTCGGACTGGCTCAGCCATCCGGACACGGCGTTCGACGCTTGGCTGGCAGCCCAAGAATTTCGCCGTTCGTCGGCCGACGTCTACCGCGCGCAATGGGGCGCGTTTCTCGGCTGGCTCGCGAAACGACAGAAGAACCTCGCGACGGTCGATACCGAGACGATTGCACATTTCGTCGGCGAACTGTCGATCAAGAAGACGCAAAGAGTCCGTTATTTGAGGCTCATCGAGCGCGTGCTCGATCACGTGCGCAAGAGCGAATTCGGCTCGACGAACCCTGCCCGCTTCATTGCTCAGGATGGCGAAGCAACTTGGCGCAGCACGCGAGACAACGAGCCGACGAGTTTTCTGGCACCCGCCGAACGCGCCGCGTTGCTCGCGTATTTGTTTTCGCCGCTGCCTGCGATGGGCGCGGCGCTCTGGAAAGAACGCCGCGATCGCGCGCTCATCGCCGCATTCCTCGGCGGCGGATTGAAAACCGGCGAAGCGCGCGCACTTACGATTAGTTGCGTGAAACTTGGTTCGACGATGCTGACGATCCCTGCCGCGCAGCCGGAATTCACGCGCGAAACGCATCTTGCGTCGTTCGCGATCGCGCTGTTCGACGCATGGCTCGCCGAACGCCAACGCTGCGGCATTCCTGGCGAACTCGTCTTTCCCGCATCGCAGTCCGGCCGGCCGATGCACAAGGCGACGATGCTGCGCGCGGTCGACGCGATCATCGATGCAGCCGACATCGCGCAGGCTCGCACCGCGCGCGCCAGTCCGCAGACGTTGCGTAATACGTTCGCCGCCGAACTGTTCGAAAACGGTGTCGAGCCGGAGAAAGTCGGACAGTGGCTGGGGTTCGCGCAGCCGATTTCATCAAATCGACTGCATCGGGCGTGGAAAAATTGGCAGGAAAGCCTCGCGAACGCGCTGCCGAACGCCGAATCGTTCACTAACGAAGTGCCGATCGCATCAAGCCAGACTTGAAACCAGGGCTTTCCAGCCCCCGAAAATCCTCACCTTTTGACTCCCGAATTTCCTCACCTTCGAGAAAATCGAGCGGCTTCCGTCACGATATCCGGGAGAAATAGGCGGCCGCCGCGAAGCGCGACGGTCGCGCCCCCGACGCGTGTTCACATTCGGGACAGAGCAGTTCGTAGCCGTCGGCGTCATGCGACAGTTCGGGTTCGCCGTCGCCGCACTTCGGACAGCGCGCGGGCAGCGACGCATGTTGGTCGAGCGACGTGCCGATCGCATCGAATGCCGCCGCGTCGAGACTGCCGGCGTCGGCTAGGCGATGAATCAGCGCCGCGATCTCGGGCGCCATGCCCTGGCTGGCACGCAAAGTCTGTGCTTCCTTGACTGCCGCGGCCAATTCGTCGCCTTGCTCGTGCAACTGGGCGTCGAGCCGGTCTGCTCTCGCCTTCGCCGCGCTCAGTTGCTGCAGAAAGTCGAATTCCTTACGGTTGACGTCGCGCAATCCTTGCTGATAAGTCGACGCCATGCTGCGCAACGAGTCGAGCTCGACGAGCATCGGCTTCACGCGGCGTTCGGCTTCCGCGATCGCATCCTTGATTTGCTGCGCGTAGTGCTCGGTGTTTTCTCGCAACTCGGCGTGCAAGGCGTCGATCCGTTCGCGAAGCGCCGCATTTTGGCCCTGCTCAGCCTCGAGACGCTGATTCAGCAGTGCATTTTCATTTTCCATTCGCCGAATCAGGCCCTGCAGCGAATTCTGGTGGGCGAGACCTTGCGTTGACGCGGACGCCAGTTGCACCTCGACTTCGGTCAACCGGCTCTGTAACTGCTCGGCGCGCGTGTCGCTTCGGGCGAGCGAGGTTTCGAGCGCTTCCTGACGAATTAGTGCGTCGCGGTATTTTTGCTCGGTGGCGGCGACTTCGTCGCTCGCCAGTCGCCGTTCCTCATCAAGACTCTCACGCGCCTGTTTCAGTGCTTCTTCATAGAGTGCGCCAAGCAGCGCACCCGCTTTTTCCTCGAGCGGCTTAGGCAATGCAGCGCCCTCGAGCCTGACTTTCGACGCCGCGCGAATGCGCTCCCAAAAGTAATCGATGTCCTTCGGGATGTCGCTCGCGCTACCGGTTTGTGTCAAATCGCGGACGTTCGCCGCGGACGGCCGTATACCGAGATCGAAGAACAGCCGCTTGCACGCATGCAGCGACAGATCTTGTCGGCGCGCGCCGGACGAGCGCAACGCATCGAGTTCTTCGCGAATGGTTTGCCGGATTTCGTCGAGCGTCATAATTGCTGCCAGAAGACAATACGTATCAATCATAACGGAATACGTTCCATTTGATACGTTTTGGAGGCGCTTGTTGTACTTTTGCCACCAGTGAGCGCTTTTGGAGGGATCTTGTACCGTTTCGCTCGCTCAGATGTTTCGAAACCGTGAAACAAAGCGAAGAATCGAGCTTAACGTCATGTTTTTAAAAGATTATCGGATGGGACCCGAATAGCGGCAATTGTTTCACATGCAGGGGACTGTGGTTCTCGGGGTGTATCTGGAGGCGAAATAGGGGTTCTGTGGAAAACTCGTCGGGGGAGTCTCGAGAGTATTAGAAGTAAACACCCTTGAAACCTTCGTTAAAAACGTTAACGCCACCGGGAAGCCTTGTCCCGCAAGGGATTGCGGCCGGGAAGGTGAAGTTTTACGGGATACAAGGTGACAGCTTCCGGGAGCCGACGTGATGGGGTTCGGGGATCAGCGTGAGCCGATGCAGGAAAGATCGTGAGCGGGTTCAGGACAGTTTCCCACAGGCGAAATTGGTAAAGGTGAGATTTTTCAGGAGCACAGCAACGGTGAAGCCGCGTGGAGCCTGAATCGATCCGTTTGACACCCCACAGGCATGGGTGAGGATTTTCGGGATGCCTGTGAAGCAGCGATTCTGCCCTTCTTTTAGGCAGATTTGGGGGATAGGTGAGATTTCTCGGGATTCCAGCCCGTTTTGGTGTGAGCGTTTCCGGGAAAGAACGCCAGTAAAGGCCTGTCCGGTGGGGCTTCGTGGCCCGAAACGACCGAAAGGTGAGATTTTTCGGGAGGCTGGCTTTGACCTCGGGACTCCGGGTCCTATCAATGGTGAGGGTATTCGGGGGAGCGGCAGATGGCGTCCGATTGCGCTAGAGGTGAGGTTTTTCGGGACCAGGAAGGCGGTTGGGATTTGCCAAAGGTGAGGCTTTTCGGGAAAAGTGTGCATGCACTTACCTGCGAAGGCCCGTGGATGCTGGATGGTGAGAGCCATTTCGACACCGGTTTTCCATCAAAGGTGAGGTTTTTCAGGAAGTGACGCCGCGAGTTCGGCATTGGGCTGCCTGCCGAAAGGTGAGGGAATTCGGGATGGAAAATTTCGATCGATGCTTCAGCTATGCTTCGTAAGTACTTGATGTTATAGAGATTTTTACTCGTGAATGCAAAGGTGAGCTTTTTCGGGAATATCGGATGTATCGTCGTGAGGGTCAAAAATCGTCTTGAGGTGAGGCTTTACGGGAGCCAATTGCCGGTGGTTGCCCGTGTGCCGGTCCCGCGGCCGCGATCGATTGCTTGTTCGCGGGATCCGAATGGTGAGCTTTTTCGGGAAATGGACCTGAATAGCGGGGCGTGAGCTGTGGCGAACTGCTCTGACCAACCCGCTGCGGGCTCGTCGGGCCTGGCCGCAGGCGGGAAGCGGGGTTCGCGGTGAGGCAAACCGGATGCAGGTCTTCACGTTGGGCAACTTCGATACGCTGTGTGGCCCGCGTCCGGCCTTGGCCCGAGTCCACCCGGACGGTTGGGCCGACCTCTTTCCGGGGCCGATGGGCTTGCGAGCGTGGCGTCGTCGAGCCGGGGCGAGGGAAATCGACGTCGAGTGAGTTCGAGCGGATGTCGATGGCTCACGCTGGTCATTTCCGCGGAGTGGGTCGGCCCGCCATGCTGATCGGCCGGGTTTCGCCTCAATGCCGCGTGCACGCGAACTGACGCCGATGGTGAGCCGCAGGCTCGTCCAGGACCTCATGTTGGTCCGGCGGGCGCTCCGAACGGGGTAAGCAGTCGTTCGCATCACCGCTCTTGGGCGGACGGCGCGCATGGCTTGCCGTCCATGTATTGATGCGGTCGCTTTCGTGCTTCCCGGGACCGGTTTGAGGTGAGTCGCACTTGCCGCCGAGTACTCACGCCGGATCGCGGCGTGGCGATGTCCGTCTTCAATGCGTGCCCGTCGCCGGCGTTTCACTGACGACGTCCTCGACCCTTCGGTTAGTCGAAGCAGCCCGGTGCAGCTCACGTTTGCCGTCACACCGGGTATTCGGTTGGCCCCAGGCCTCAATGTTTGCCGGCCCGTCGTGTTTTCGGTGAGTGGATCTAGCCCTTCCGCGCTCACGCTTGCCGTCCTGCGCGGATCCGCGGGCTCGTATGGCTCGAGATCCTGGCGGCCGGCGCTGGCCCGTTTATCGCGTCATTTTGCGCCTGTGGCGGCTTTGCCGTCCGGTGAGCCTCATGAGCCGCACTCGCTCACGTCGCCCATCGGCGCCCGCATGCCGTGCGCTGTCGGGGTGCTGCTTGCATCGGACGCGCGCCAATTGAAGCGACGCGGCCTTTGAGCCCACGGTGCTTTATACGGCAGATCGGGAGATGGTGCAGGTAAGTGGTGACCCGGATCGGTTTTCGCGGCCCACGTGTGGGTCAGTTGCGTTGCCGGCGGGCGTCGGCCGCCCGTTCCGAGCTGATCCGGCGATTGTTGCGCGGATCGTTCCGGGCGCCGGGTGCCGTCAATCGGTGTCCGTCGAGCTTCAACGCCTAATGATCGGGGGATGATGTCATACCGGGCACTTGCATTGCTGCCAATTCCGCCCTTCCCGGTATCCGCCGGCCGGCCAACGGCCTGATCATCATGCTGGGCATGATTTCAGTCGACATCGGTCGATCCCTCGGCTCGCCGCCTCCGAAATCGCCGCCTCCGAAATCGGCGCCGCGAGCCGATCGCGGACACGCCCGCGTGCACGAAATTCGTCGTAGCAATTTTGCGACAAGATTTGAGGTGAGATGATTCGGGAGCCGTTGCACTGCGGAACGCGCGCGCGGGAAAACGGGCGTCCGCCGCGTTTTCCGCGGCACGCAAAGGTGAGTCGAGGATGGTCGGATTTTGGACCGGTGAGCGTTTGCGGGAGGCCGATCGGGTGAGTGGCGACGAATCGCCAAGCTTCACCGGATATGGTGAGCATGCCGTTCTGGACGCGCATCACCACAGACGCTATCCTTCCGGAAACTTCTCCTCCGACCCGACGCATGGCCACAAAGCGCGCCAAGAAAACCGATGTGGATGTGGTGAGTGCTAGTTCCGCCGAATTGCGTAAGGCCGTCGAGGCAATTGCAATTCAGCCGAAAAACGGCAAGATCACCCTCCTGACTCGCAAGCTGTTCAACGTGCTGCTTGCGGTCGCCCAGCAAGCCGACGATTCCGGCGATACCTATCGCGCGCTGCTGTCGGATATCGTCGCCAATTCGGCCTTCGACTCCAACGATACGGCGCTCGTGAAGGAGCACTTGCGGCGGATGGTGTCGGTGCAGGTCGAATGGAGTACCGGCACGTCGAGCCAGAAGCCCGGTCGGAAATGGGGGATTTCCACGCTGATCGCCGACGCCGAAATTCTCGAAGATCCGGCGACGCGGCGCGTGTGGGTCGAGTTCTCGTTTGCGCCGAAGATCAAGAAGAAACTGCTCGACCCAGTGCAGTATGCGCGTCTGAGCCTGCAGTTCCAGAGCCAGCTGCGCAGCAGCGCGGGGCTCGCGCTGTACGAAATCTGCGTGCGCTATCTGACGAACCCGAGCCATCTGACGATGCGCGAGCCTTGGGAATGGTGGCGCCCGATCCTGTCGGGCACGCCCGACACCGAGGCCGGCGACGAGGCGAAGCGCGAGTACAAATACTTCAAGCGTGACTATCTGCGTCCGGCGATCGCTGAGGTGAACGCAGTGACGAACATCTTCGTCGAACTGGTCGAGCATCGCGAAGGACGTCGGGTTGCCGAGATCCAGTTCCGCGTGTCGGAGCGCAAGCAGCCGATGCTCGCACTCGACGAGCATCCGAACGTCTTCGACAGCACGCTCGTCGACCGGATGGTGAAGATCGGCATTCCGTTGAAGGAAGCGCAGACGCTCTATGCCGACAATGAGGAAAACCGGATTCGCGCCGCGCTGCAATTGACCGAGCAGCGGGTGCGCAGCACGACGCTGCCGCCCGTGCGCAGCGCGCCTGCGCTGTTCAAGGATGCGTTGAAGAAAGGATATGCACCGTCCGTCGACACGGTCGAAACGCCGCCGCCTGCAAGCAGCGGCAAGTTGGCCGCTGCCAACGCCGGGCGGGCAGACGATCCGAAGGCGCGTCTGCGCAGCGAGTACGATGCTTACCGGCGCAAGGAAGCGAAGCAGCTGTATGAAGAACAAGGTGACGCGGAGCGGGAGGTCGCGCGCGCGTCGTTCGAATCCGACGTGTTGCCTGCGCTGGGTTCGCATCTGCGTGACGATTGGCGTCGACGAGGGCTGGACTCGAAACTCGTCGAAACGGCCTTTTTCGACTGGCTCGCTCAAAAGACCTGGGGCGAACCGACCGACGGCGATCTGCTCGCCTTTACGCTGAGCCAGTCTCGCGCGGCTTGAGCGATTGCTCGATTCGCCTGAGTCGATTTCTTCCGCAACGAAAAACGGGGCCCGCTGGGCCCCGCTTCTTTTGGTTCATTCAGTTCGGTTCGACAGCAGCATTCGCTCGAGCTGCTGCAGGATATCGTCCCGCTTTTCTCGGGTCAGGCCACGCAGCCGCAGTTCCAAGCGATCCTCGCCATACGATTTCAGATCGCCGACCGACACTCCGTTCAGCTTGATCTCATGCCGTTGCGCATATCGCTGCCGGCTCGCGGGCTTCGAGTTTTCCTGCGAGGTCGCCCTCCCCTTCACGATGTCAGCCACCTGACGGGTGCTGAGATCGTCGGACAGAATCTTGTTGATGAGGCGCAGTGTCGCGTCGGTGCCGCGCGCCGTGTGGTAGCGGCCGACCTGATACGCCATGTTCGAACCGAAGCGATCCGGGCGCGCGACCATTTCCTGCATCACGGCTTCCGGCAGCTTGCCGATCGAGAGCGCGACGGCCACTGTCGACTCGTCGAGTCCGAGATGCTCGGCAAGCTCCTTTTGGCTCTGGAAGTAACTCTCCTCGAGGAAGCGCTTCCAGACGACTGCATTGTCGAAGACCGTTTGCGAGTCGCGCTGGACGTTGAGGTCGTAGCCGAGCTTGTAGCTCTGAATGCCGATCGGCAGATCGATGACGATCGCCTTGACCGATTCCTTGTTTGCTTCCTTCAATGCGCGGACGCGGCGCCCGCCGTCGCTGACGAAATAGGAACCGGGATTGTCGTAGTCGGGAATGACGTGAATCGCTTGCTGCTGCCCTTGCTTCGCCAGATTGACGGCCAACTCCGCGATCGATGTCTTCAAATAGAAGTGCCGCGGATTGAAGGGGCTCGGCTTGATCGTCTTGAGCGGCAGTTCGATCACCTGGCCGGGCTGATAGCGATTTTCGATTCGCCACGCGCGATACTGGCTCGATTCGTCGATCGAGTCCGTGGTCGGCGGGGTTTCGACGATCGTGACAGGGATATTCTTCTTCGGCGATTTGCCGGCAGGAGCAGCCGGCGTTGCGGCGTCGGATTTGACGAGGCCGTCGATCGCATTGAGTCGATCGAGCGCCGTGCGCTTTTCGCTGGTCGTGATGTCGGGGCGCGCTTGGAAGCCTTTGGCGAATTGGGAGGGTTTCATTCAGGGTCCTTTATGCGCATAAAGTCAGGGCAGCATCGCGACGATCTCGTCGGCGCATGCGCGAATTTCCGCCGCTGCGAGCTTGGCGCCGCGGTCGTTCATTTGCAAGACGGTTTGGCCTAGGGCCATGGCTTGCTTATACGCTTCGCGCGTGGGAATTTGCGTCTTGAGAAGCGGGAAGCCGAGCTCCTCGAGCGCGCGCTTCAATTCACGCGTGAGCATCCGCTTCTCTTCGGTCTTATTCAACAGGAACACGGCGCGGAGATCTTCGTTCATCACCTGCGCCTGCTGAATCAGTTTGACGAGGCCGACGCTCGACCAATAGTCCGCCGGTGACGACGAAGTGGGGATCACCGCAATCGTCGCGGCGAGCAGCACGACGCCGGACACCTTCTCGGTAATCGACGGTGGGCAGTCGACGATGATGATGTCGTAGTCGCTGATGAATTTCTTGATCTCGCGGTGGATTTGGCCGCCGGCTTCGGCGAGATTGACGACGGGAAACGGAATGCCGGTTTCGCTGCCAGCGGAGGCGCTGGACCAATGAACGAGGGTGTTTTGGCCGTCGGCGTCGATCACCAAGACGCGTCGCCCTTTTTCGTGGAACGCGGCGCCGAGATGCATCGCGATGGTGCTCTTGCCGACGCCGCCCTTTTGTTGAGTGACTGCAATGATTTCAGCTGCCATTTTCACTCCTGTTTTGATCGGGAGAATTTTACCGGACGATTTTTTTATTTCAATGAATTTGTTGTGAACTGGCGACGCGCTGACCGTTTGGCCGATGGTTTATGCGCATAAAGCCAGCAGGTGGTGCGTATGTTGTATGGGATCATGAGGGAGAGCCTGATGGCGGGAGGCTGAGCCGGCACTCTGCGATTCGGTGTTTTTGTATGGACAGATCTGTTGCGCACCGAGACATGACGGGCATGTGCTTGAAGCGGTGGCCAACGCCAACGCCAACGCCAACGCCAACGCCAACGCCAACGCCAACGCCAACGCCAACGCCAACGCCAACGCCAACGCCAACGCCAACGCCAACGCCAACGCCAACGCCAACGCCAACGCCAACG
>NZ_LOVS01000215.1:0-3054 GCF_001523835.1 Burkholderia sp. ABCPW 14
GGCGGCGGCATCCATTCTTCTTCTTTCACGGAGTTTTACTCATGAGCAAGCGCCGATCGCGCGCGCCGCGCACGTTCGCGGCCGCGCCCAATTCGAGCGCCGGCAGCGCCGCGCCGGCGCGCGCCGAAGTCTTCACGTTCGACGATCCCACGCCCGTCATGAACCGGGCCGAGATTCTCGATTACGTCGAGTGTTGGTCGAACGGCGAGTGGTTCGAGCCGCCCGTCAGCTTCGCCGGCCTGGCGAAATCGTTTCGCGCGAGCACGCACCATAGCTCGGCGCTGTACTTCAACTCCTCGGCGCTGTACTCGCGGCGCAGCTCGTCAATATCGAACAGGTCGCAGCCGCCCGCCATCGCGTCGAGCACGGTCACGATCTGCCGCCACTGGGCGCTTTGCCATCAGTGACAGACGCTGCCTATTTTTTAGGCCATGAGTTTGTCGGTGTTGCCATGCCTGAATGATGGCAATTGATGGCGCACACACACCTTAAAAATCAAAGAGTTATGAGAGATTTTGGCGGAAACCACGAGTCCACTAGTTGTTCTGCGTGTTCCCCCCTTACGCGTTGAATAAGAGGTGGCTTCATTGGCGGCGGGAAAAGCGTCCGGCCCGAAACGAACTCGCAAACGCCGCATAGCGGACGTTTCCAGTTGCTCGACGATGTAACGCGTCGACCCATCGCCGGTCACTCATATACCGTGCGCGCCGCAGACGGACGCACGATCCACGGTAAGACAGACGCTAATGGATTCACCGATTGGCTCGAAGGGAACGACGCGTCGTCGCTCACATTCAGCCACAACGGAACGTCCGGGCCGACGACGAGCACGAGCTGAGCATGAGCCGGATATTCAGGAGGCGAAGCGGCTGGCGGCATGCGTACCGGCGGGCAAACCACTGTCGTCGGTGCCAGGAAGGGCATAACGCCAGAGGACAAAGCTTTGCTTTGTCGCGTCATGTGCAACTGCGGCAAAATCGGTGTTTGGACACGCGGTGGTGGACGTCTTCAGCGACAGAAGTGCGTCGAACAACGAATCGACGCCGAAAACGCCCGATCGATCGCGGAGACTGGACAAAAGACCGTGTACGTCCCGGAAATCAACTACAACATGACTACGGTGCCACCTTCACCCATCATGTCTGCCGATGATCCGCTCAAGCCTCACGACGACTTGCTCGGGTACATCGTGAACAGCTGGCCGGGGAAGATGAAAGGCTATCTTGAAGGAAAGAAGGCAGGGCTCGATCAAACCCGCAGACCTGACGTAGTGATCGTGCATGATCCGTCCCAGCCGCCTGAACAACCAAACATCAGAGCCGTCATCGAAATGAAATTCGAAGATGCGCTCACACGAGGTCAAGCAGCTGACTACATTAAGATCGCGGGCGACGAAGCGAAGTATGTGCCGCTAAAGAAGGCGCAATGCGGTTGCCCGGACGAGGATGCGGAGAAGGAACCGGCACCGTCGACTCAACGCAGCACCACCAGCGACACCGACGAACTGTATGGCGGAAACGCAGGCGCGGCGCACAGAACGGGCCCCTTCGGATTGCCGCCACTGCCACCGGTAGGCCCCGGCCCGGCAACTCCAGGTATCGGCCTTCCTTTCTGACGATCATGACGAAAGACGAATTGATTGCGTGGGCCAACGACCCACGACGACAAGACACCCTGCCCTTTGGACTGTACGAACCGCTCGAACAGAAGGCTATTGTTGGAGCGGCATTGGTTGTGCGCGGGGCGCTGTATTTTAAGGGCGGATACACGAAGCCCGTACGCGCCGCTCTCGTTGACTGCTACAACCGCTACATGGCGGCGATCGATGAGTTCGCGAAGGTCTTCGCAAAAGCTGCCGAGCAGCCCGTCCCGAAGGCGAGCCCGATGCGTTGGTTCTACGAGGAGGGACAAAAGCCGGTTGAATTCGCGAAAGCACGGGGGTTCCCGGCGGTCGCCGACACGCTGCCGAGCACTCAGGTTCTTGTCGCGACAACAACCAGCGCCGATCACAAGCTCGCTGCCGGCTTTTTTGAGTTCTCAGCGTTTTGCATTCCCGATTGGCAAGCGGAACTTGGGGACCGAGGGCTCGACGCCTTGGTGTTCTCGGTACCCCGTCGATTTCTGGAAATGTGCCCCGGCACGTTCGAGAAACTGTTCGCAGAATTTGCCGCGGCTGTACCGACGATTTGGGGGCATGCGGGCATCGGGGTCAACCTCCCGCCACTGGCCCCGGAAGCGAATGAAGCCAGCGAGAATTTCTGGTCGCGGCTGTATGGTCCAGGCGTCGACGTCGGCGATCCAATGCGAACGTCGATCCGTGACCTCGTGAACAAGATAAAGACAGTAGATTGGCTGACGGCTCTTGACGGGGACCTGGTGCGCCGCGTCGGCGGCGCAGACGCCTTGATGCTCCCCCCCGATTGGTTCCGCAAGACACCGCTCGATCGTGGCGGCTTGCTCATTCAGGCCGGCATCGACCCGACAGCCGGCGTACCAATCGGCAAAGGAATACCGCCAGCACCTCCGGCTGCATACGTGTTGCTGAACCATGCGCTTCGCTCGATCGTGGCCGACAAGAGCGGCATCCTACAGCGCGGTACAGTTAACAGTACCGCGCCGTTGCTCAACACGACGGTGGCATGCGAGGCATGGTTGCAGCGCTTCAACGTGCCCGACGATGAACTGAACGGATACTGGGTCGAGTTGCATAAGACGCAAAAGCTATCGCCGTCATCGTGATGGCAGCCCAACCTCATCAATCGGGTGAGCCGCACCCGACTGCCGGGCGAGATTGCCGCGTATCGTACTGCACCGCAAAACTAGGAGTTCATCGAATGAATACGCGTCGGATTCACGAGCATTAGGATGCCGCCAAGAGGAATTAAAAGGTTCATCGCAGTAAACCGTGGAGGGTTTGATGGAGATTTCGTAACCTGACGCCTGATTCTATAGAGGTCAGGAGGAAGAATTGCACGATCGCAAGGCACTTCAGGCACTGGGCGGCTGGACCGGCTATCGGTTGGAGCGGGTGGAATGGCCGGAAGGAGGCGGCGG